>NZ_JAJTDH010000109.1:0-8976 GCF_021300285.1 Microcystis sp. 49638_E5
GACTTGGAAACTATCTCATCAAATTAGTTCCCCCATAGAACCCCCTTGAGCCATCTAGCACACTTTTCTCTTTTTGTCAAATTTTATGTTAAGAAAGATGTGACTAATGGATAGATCAAGGGAGGCAGGGGGGATCCCCCCGCCTATCGGCACCCCCCTTATCAAGGGGGGCAGGGGGGATCAGAGGCAAAATCTATCTTCAATTTAATTATAACTACTTACTTAGACCAAGTAATACTAACTCTTTAACCCTTACCATACCCCTAATTCCCTCCCCGATAGTTAAGTAGGTAGGCGTTAAAAATTATCAGATGCTCCCCTTATTAAAGGGGGATTAAGGGGGGACTAAGGGGAGATCGGCACCCCCCTTATCAAGGGGGGCAGGGGGGATCGAACCTAAAATCCATTTTTAATTTAATTATAACCAGCTACTTATCTATGAGCTACATTGACCGGAATCAATTTTCTGCAACTTTCGACATCGCCATTATCGGGGGAGGATTTAGTGGTTCCCTGGTGACAGCGAACCTGTTACGCGACACGGGGACTCCATTATCGATCGCCCTGATCGAGCGCCGAAAACCCCTCGGTACGGGGATCGCCTACGGAACGCGAGACAGCGGCCACCTGCTCAATATTCCCGCCGGCAAAATGAGCGCCTTCGAGGACGATCCCGAACATTTCCTCCACTGGTTAGCGGATAACGGCTATCGATCAATCGATCCGGCCAGCTTCGTCCCGCGTCTAGTGTACGGCAAATACATCCGATCGATCCTAGAAGAAGCGCGGGACAACGCCATTGCCGATCACCGTCTGGAAACGTTTACCGATGCGGCGATCGATCTGGCACTCGACGGGGAAAAGGCGACGATTACCCTCAAAGGAGGCAAGAAAATCAGCGCCGCTAAAGTAGTTCTGGCGCTGGGCAATTTTCCCGCAACGGTTCCCCAACCCCTCGCGTCTCTCAATTCCCTCTATCTCCGCGACGCTTGGGAGACGGACACACTCGCCGAGCTAAAACCCGACGGGACGATTCTGCTCGTCGGTACGGGGTTAACGATGGTGGATATGGTGGTTTCCCTGGCACAAAGGGGATTCACGGGCAAAATCGACGCGGTTTCCCGTCATGGACTGATCCCTCGATCGCACCGACCCACCGATCCCTATCCCCCGTTCCTCACCCTCGAAACCGCGCCCCAGACCACGCGGAGACTCCTAGGGCGGATTCGCGCGGAGGTAAAAACCGCAGAGAGTCAAGGTCACGACTGGCGGGCCGTTTTAAACGCCTTACGTCCGATATCTCAAGGTCTATGGCATTGTCTGCCGATAGCGGAACGCGCCAGATTTCTACGCCACCTGAAAGCCTATTGGGAGGTTCTTCGCCATCGCGTCGCCGACGAGATCGCCGGTATCCTCGATGAGGCTGTAGAATCGGGACAATTAACCTATCATGGGGGAAGAATTGAAACTGCTGAGGTTAAAAACGGCTGTGTAGAGGTTACTATCCGTCAACGGGGGACGGGAAACCTGTTAAACCTAACCGTCGATCGAATCATTAACTGTACCGGCGCGAGTAACGATTACAGGACCATAACCGATCCCCTCGTCGTTCATCTTCGCCAACGGGGGTTAATCCGTTCCCATCCTTTGAATTGTGGTATCGAAACCGCGGACAACGGGGCGATTCTCAGGCCGGACGGTACGGCATCGCCAACCCTCTACACTTTGGGAAATCCCCGCAAAGGCGATCTCTGGGAAACCACCGCCATTCCCGAACTGCGTTTACAGGCGGCCGAACTGGCCCGGGATTTGTTGCGATCGCTGAAAGAGAGAATTTCTCTCCCCGCGGCCTACTCGATCGCATTCCGGCCGGCAGCGCCGATTTTTCGCCAGCTTTTTGATAGGGAATCGAGTACCTACACCTATCTGATCGCTGATTCGGCTACGGGGGAGGCGATTTTAATCGATCCGGTCCTCGAACAGGTTGATCGCGATCGGCAGATTCTTTGGCAGTTGGGGTTAACTCTAGGCTACACGATGGAAACCCATGTCCACGCCGACCATATCACCGGAGCGCACCGATTACGCGAGTTAACCAACTGTTCGATCCTCGTTCCCGAAAACGCGGAAGTGAGCGATATCGATGGTTATGTGCGCGATGGCGACCTCTGGATCGTGGCAGGTCAGCAGCTAAAAGCGATCGCCACTCCAGGCCACACCGATAGTCATATAGCCTATCTCATCGATGAAAAACGCCTATTAACGGGGGATGCACTCTTAATTCGCGGTTGCGGTCGCACCGATTTTCAGAACGGTTCGCCGGAAGTACTATACAGGACGGTGACGGAGAAGTTATTCACCCTCCCCGACGATACGCTTGTTTATCCCTGTCACGATTATCTGGGAAGAACGGTCTCCTCGATCGGTGAGGAAAAGCGCTGGAATCCCCGTTTCGCCGGCCGCAATCGCGAGGATTTTATTCAGTTAATGAATAATCTCAATCTCCCCTATCCCAAGAAGATGACCGCTGCCTTAAGTGCCAACGCACGGGGTGGTAAGGTGGTTTTCGTCATGGATTATCAGATATAAACGGGCAAGCGATACTCAAAAGCCGCTCGATTTCTAGTGCTTCGCTCGGAATGTGACAGATCGTCCGTGGACTCATCGTCTATGTTCGGTCAGGATAGAGCTATGGACGAAAACAAGGCAAAAATTTTAAAAGCGTTGGGTTCGTTAGTAAGACAACACAGAGAAAATCTAGGTATTTCCCAAGAAGAACTAGCGACACGCTCGAATCTAGATAGAACATATATTTCTGGCATCGAGCGCGGGATTCGCAATCCTTCTGTAACCGCTCTTGTTAGTCTGGCGAACGGAATGAACCTCAATGTCTCCAATCTATTAGAAGGCTTGGAAAACAAAGTTAATCAAACCAATGGAAAAGATCGTACAACACGGACAACGTAGACACTCAAAAGCTTCCGAAAGTTACATAGATGTTACTTTTCGATATGATGACGGTACGATTTGGGAAGGCGCGATTCCAGTTGAGTATAGACGTACTGGCGTAGATCTGGCCGAATCTTCGGCAATCGAAGAATATCTTCAGCAAGCTTTTCTATACTGTCATCCGAGTAATTATCCGAAGTGGAGACAAGAACAAGAGGTCTTCTGGTTACAGAAAGAAGCGGAAGTAACAAAATCATTCTTTGATGTACTCATCACTTTTAAATGGACTTGTGTTGCTTGTCAATTACCCCCGAATCCGAATTGGGCTAGAAGGATTCAAGATTTAAAAGAAATGGGATATACGATCGCAACTCATACATCAAAAAAATGCCCGACTTGTGGTTCCAAGAAAACGCATATTATACTTGTTCCTCTACCTCGTGGTGGAATATCTGGATACGAAGTATGGTCGTCATCCCTACGAAAGAAAATCATTGATCTGCTCGGTGGTTATGATGCTTACGAGGGTAAGACTGTAGGGAAAGATAATCTGTTACCCGACCATAAATTTCCAGAAATTCGTTGGGGAAACGATACGAGACGAGATTCATTAGAGCATTTGGCCGATACGGAGATTCGAGAACAATTTCAACTTTTGACGAATCAGCGCAATTTACAGAAGCGTGAAGTCTGCCGTAAATGCTACCAAACAGGGGATCGGGGCTATCCCTTCGGTATCCAATACTATTATGAGGGTGATGAAAAATGGCCGGATACCATTCCAAAAAGTGGAAAAGCGGCGGAAGTAGGGTGTAGTGGCTGTGGATGGTATGATTTGCAGAAATGGAGAATTGCTCTCAACCGCAAGCTATCGGATTTAAATTCTGATTAATCTGCGATTCTTGCTCTAGCTGTAAAGCAACTTTGTTGAGATAAGGAATTAAAGCGTATCCGATACATTCGGCTAAACGTGGGGGAACCGCATTACCAATTTGCCACATAGCTTTTTTCATGGTTCCCTCAAAAATAAACGAATCGGGGAAAGATTGAAGTCTGGCCATTTCACGGGCGGAAATAACTCGATTAAGATGGGGATGAATATGTGTACCTCCATGATTTTCTTTGATGGTCATACTCGGTTTGCCTGGATACTGGCGCTTAAAAGCATCAACGTAGGTTTCATAGAGAGAACCACCGGGGGGTACTCGTGCGATCCGTTCCATATACTTCGAGGAATGGCGTGTCCATTCATGATTAATTTCGGGAATAGGCGTGTAAGCAGGTAAATCGGAAATAGCCGACTCTATCGGAATATATTGATGAGGTAGTAATTGAGGTTGAGGATAAGGATTAGGTAGATCGAATCTATTAGCTATAAAAATTGCTCTCGGTCTAATTTGAGGAATTCCATAAGCGGCAGATTCAAGAATAGCGATCGAAATATTAGAATAACCGATCGATTCAAACTCTTCTAAGATAGTTTCTTTCACCTTGCCTTTTTGCATCGTGAGAATCCCTGGCACATTTTCCATGACGACATACCAAGGCTGAATTTCAGAAACCACTCTTATAAACTCTTTAAATAATTGATTTCGAGGATCATTGGGATCTCGTTTACCAGCGACCGAAAAACCCTGACACGGCGGACCTCCAACCACTAAATGTATATCGGGTGAGCCTGCCAAGATAAGCCATTTCTCTGCTTGAAAGTCATGAATATCACCACAGAAATGATGGCATTGTGGGAAGTTGTACCGATGTGTTAATGAAGCGACAGGATTGATTTCAACACTTGCTGCTGGATGAAAATTTGCCTGAACTAAACCTTGAGTTATGCCACCAGCACCACAAAATAAATCAATGAAGTTATAAGTTAGATGAGGAGCGATCGGACAATTAACATCCACAAAAACTTGATGTAAATCACGCTTGATGGTCAGTAGTTCCCGTTGAATTTTTTCATAACGTCCTAATTTGACTTTTTTCGTCTTTTCAATATCTTGATTATTTTGAGGGAATAATGATAATTGAAGTTCTGACATTGCTCTGACTTGAATATATATGGTTTATTGTGACACATCGTCCACAAAAAATCAAGTCACGCCTATGGAAGGTAGAGTAACAAAGTCAAGCTACTTTTAACCTAGTCGTCATCAATCCCCGATCGCTCTCTACCCCACCATCCCCAACCGGGGACCATTTCCCATTTCCCAGCCATTCCCGAAAGTGACGAGAAGATCATTCAACGCATCCATATCACCATCCATTAAAAACGCATCGTGACCGTGCGGCGATCGCAAACAAAACAATTCAGAATTGGGGATATATTTCGCCAACTCCTCTTGTTCTACGGGAGGATAAAGAAGATCAGAATCGATCGCCACGATCGCCGTCGGTTGTTGAATCGACTGTAAAACCGATTCGTAACTTTTTCCCGTCCGGGTGACATCATGACGATCCATCGCCCTACTTAAGGTGATATAAGCATTAGCGTCAAAACGTTCGACTAACTTTCTCCCCTGATATTCTAAATAGCGGGCGATCGTAAACTCTCCCCCCTCCCCGTACTCCCGGCCGAAACGGGACTCGAAACTGGCGTGCGATCGGTAGGTAGTCATCGCCATCATCCGGGCTGCCGATAAACCCCGGGCCGGAGGGCGATCGAGCGCATAATTTCCCCCTTGCCAATGGGGATCGGCATAGATCGCTCCCCTTTGAGCTTCTCCTAGTGCGATACACCAGGCCGAATGTCGTCCCGAAGCCGCAATCACAGCGATCGATCGCGTCCTCTCCGGGTACAGTAGCGCCCACTCCAAAACCTGCATTCCTCCCAAAGAACCCCCGATCACCAATCGCAAAGACTCGATCCCCAATGCGTCCACCAACAGCCGTTGTAGGTGAACCATATCCCGGACGGTAATCTCCTGGAAAGTCGGGCCGTAGGGTTTACCGGTACGGGGATCGATCGAAGTGGGGCCGGTTGTCCCGTAGCAACTGCCGAGAATATTGCTACAGACAATAAAATCCCGGGTGGGATCGAGAACGCGTCCGGTTCCTAACAAAGGTTCCCACCAAGCTTCCACGTCGGCCGATCCCGTGAAGGCATGACAGACAATAACCCCGTTATCCCGCTTGTTATTCAAAATTCCCCAGGTTCGATAGGCGATCCGCACCCTTTCGAGAACCGCCCCCGATTCGAGAACAAAAGGACGCGGTGGGGAATAGAAACGGGTTTCCGGGGAGATCAAGTCTAGGCGATCCATGGGCGGGGTGATTGGTTATAAACTCTGGAAAGTTTGCTGGAAATCCTCGATAATATCGTCAATATGTTCCAAACCCACGGAAACGCGGATTAATTCGGGCTTTACTCCCGCCGATCGCTGTTCTTCCTCGTTTAACTGCTGGTGAGTCGTCGAGGCGGGATGGATAACGAGGGTTTTTGCGTCGCCCACATTGGCGAGATGACTGGCCAGTTTCACCCGGTTGATAAAATTCCGCCCGGCCTCGAAACCGCCCCGAATCCCGAAGGCTAAAACCCCGCCGAAGCCGTGTTTTAGGTACTTCTTCGCCCGTTCGTGGTAAGGATGTTCCGGTAATCCGGGATAGTCCACCCATTGCACCTGTGGCTGTTCTTTGAGCCAGTTCGCCAGGGCCAAGGCGTTGGATACATGACGATCGACCCGTAGGGAGAGGGTTTCCAATCCCTGTAGCAGTAAAAATGCGTTAAACGGACTCAAGGCGGGTCCGAAGTCCCGCAATCCCTCCACCCGCGCCCGGATAATAAAGGCGATATTGCCCAAAGGGCCGGACGGTCCGAATACCTCATAGAAATTCAACCCGTGATAACCCGGCGCGGGTTCGGTAAACTGGGGAAATTTGCCGTTTCCCCAGTCGAATTTACCCGAATCGACGATTACTCCGCCGATGGAAGTGCCGTGACCGCCGATCCATTTGGTGGCCGATTGCACCACGATATCGGCCCCCTGTTCGATCGGGCGACAGAGATAGCCGCCGCAGCCGAAGGTATTATCGACGATCAGGGGAATGCCGTTCTCGTGGGCGATATGGGCCAGGGCGGCAAAATCGGGAATATTAAATCGGGGATTGCCGATCGTCTCGACGTATAAGGCTTTAGTGCGATCATCGATCGCCGCTCGAAAAGCCTCGGCCTCATCGCCATCGACGAACTTGACATTTATTCCTAAACGTGGTAGGGAGACTTTGAACTGATTATAGGTTCCGCCGTAGAGGTAGCTAGTGGAAACGATATTATCCCCCGCACCGGCAATATTAGCGATCGCTAGAAATTGGGCTGCCTGACCGCTAGAGGTGGCCAGGGCCGCCGCACCCCCTTCTAAAGCGGCGATCCGCTTCTCGAAGACATCGGTGGTCGGGTTCATGATCCTGGTGTAGATGTTGCCGAACTCTTCTAGGGCAAACAGTCGCGCCCCGTGGTCGGCATCGTTGAAAACGTAGGAGGTGGTTTGATAGATGGGAACGGCACGGGCGTTGGTTCCGGGGGCAGGTTCCTGGCCGGCGTGTACTTGCAGCGTCTCGAAACGATAACGGTCAGACATAGGCGCTCACGGACGAAAATAAAGGGCAAATTCCTCGATCTGTGCGATCAAGGAAAAAGGGTGATTATCTCCTTAATACTGGATAAATAGAGGGTTTTAACCCATTTATCGCTATTTTTTCATGAATGACAGTTCGCTGGTTGATGGCATTTAAACAGCATTAAAAGCATTCACTTCCTATCCTACTTCGAGTAGAACGATCAGGCCTTCTCTCGTTTCACAAAGATTCCAAGACTTGCTGCGAGTAGAGTGGCGAACACGATACTCGGTTCGGGAACCTTGACATCGGCGGCGATTACTTTGAAATCTGGCCCGTTATCGCCGACTCCGTTCAAACGTTGGAGATCGTTATTGCGCTCGCTAGTTAAGCGCAGAGTTCGCGCGCGGATACCGTCGAGCCGAATCCCGATCGAACCAATATTGAACGGGCCGTTGTTGAGGACGGGAGGAACGATCGTGCTGATGTTATAGTCCGCTTTCGTGTAGTTCGCGCGTAAAATTTTATAACTGGCTAAGACCGTCGTTCCATCTTCCGCGAGCGCTTCCACCAGTAAATCGCTATCCCCCGCAACGGTTCCCCCAGGCGTTCCCCCCCGTTCCCAGAAAAAGAACGTATTCACCGGTCGGAGGAAAGAAACCTCGATAATTGCAGTATCGGCGTTCTCACGGGTTACGAGGAGACTATTCAGATTTAAATTGCCCAAACTGGCGGCGATATCCGCGTCGGTGGGGTTCGGTTTCGCTGGACCCTCCCCGACCAGGGGATCGCTAGTCGTGTTCGGTCCGTGACCCGCATGGAGAATTCCGTTAGTATATGTGATTCCCCCTACGGTAACGTCGGCGGTATCGTTGCGGATAACCCGACCCGCATTGACCAGATCAAACTGACTGACCGTTAAACCGTTGAAAACCACCGAATCGAGACGGACATCTTTAGTGGGATCGTTGAGAAGATTAGGATTTCCGGTTAGATCTGGACTCGCGGTAACGTTGGTTTGAAAGGAAAAGGGGAGAAAACCCGCCGCACGCGCCGATGTTCCGGTCGTTACAGCTAAGGCCACTCCGGTGGTCGTGGCGGCGATTTTAAAAAGAGCGGCGAGGTGGCGCGACTGCCTGAAAAGATGACTCATCGATAAATGACCTCGTTAGGGGATGGAATTAGGTACAGTGAGCTGATCCGCTTACTGTATTTAGGGTTCTACCATAGCCATTTTTGTGAGTCAATTTATTGAGATATCCTTTATACAAAATATCTTTTATACCGCAATTGGATTGTGTTAGGGTAATTTATACACAAGAAAGTACCAGCTAGACTGGTGGAATGAGAATGTACCATTGGCTCTTCGTTACCCTTTATGCTAAATCAACAGACAAGATGCCAAGACAACATACTTCTAACCCAAAAATTCCGAAAGTTTCTAAAGCCATAGGCTCTCCGTTTTATTAGTTT
>NZ_JAJTDH010000028.1:0-67706 GCF_021300285.1 Microcystis sp. 49638_E5
AATTTTTGCGTTAATCTTCTCTGTGGTTTGATTGCTTACTGTCACCAGCCGAAAAAACCCTCCTTGAAGATGGAATGGGCTTTACCCCCCGCTGCTTAACCCGAACTGGGGTTTTCTAGCGGGTTCGAGCGGCTCAGAAACTTTCATAGAAATCTTTGGTGGCGGGGATAAACTGGGGGGAAGGCTCGCGATGTCCGAGCGCCAGGGGAAAGTGGGGAACACTACACGCTCGCTAAATATCTAGCCATAGCGCGAACGCTCGGATACTCCCAGGAGAGACTCGGTTCTAGTTCGTAGCCCAACCAATCTGCCAGATCTGCGGTCATACTAACGGCGGCGGTAGAATCTAGCGCGTAACTATCGAAGGACGCTTCGAGATCAATATCGTCTTCTGCCACTTCCAGAAAATCGATTAGATAGGCGATGAGCCATTCTTGGATTTCCCGCTCGGTTTTTCCCGTTGCGGGGAGCGTAGATAGATTCGGTTGTTCAAGCATGGTTTTAAACCTCCTGTACCGTGGATTTTTTCGCCTCGATCGCCTCCGAGGACGGGGCTTTCACCCCCCAGATCACACCGCCGCTCTCTAGAGCCCGGATCACCCAATACCCGAAGTCCCATTGCCACCACTCCAGACCGAATTTAGCCGAGTTTGGGAAAGCGTGATGATTGTTATGCCATCCTTCTCCTAGGGTCAGAACTCCGACCAGCATCTGGTTAGTGCTTTTTTCCCTTGTCTGAAAGGGACGACTCCCGTAGACATGGGTGATGGAATTGATCGCGTAACCCCCGTTCATCGATAGGAAGAGTCGGGTGATCCCTCCCCACCAGAATCCTGACAGCAATCCCCACCAAGTACCGGTCACGATCCCGCCGATCAATGCGGGGATCACCCATCCCAAGATCAACCAAGTCATATAGCGGTGATTGAGTTTCACGATTGCGGGATCTTTCAATAGGTCTTTCGCAAATACGGAAGCGTTGGTGATCTCCTTGTCGAAGAGCCAGCCGAGATGGGCGTGCCAGAGACCAGGTAGGGTCTTCAAAGCCCGCTCTCCTTGAAAGTGCGGCGAATGGGGATCACCCGGTTGATCGCTGTACTGGTGATGTCGTCGGTGATTGGCGACCCAGTAGATTGGCGGCCCCTGACCAGCCATGGCGCCGAGAACGGTAAGGCTCGCCGCTACGGCGGGATGGGCTTCAAAAGCCTTGTGGGCTAGATAGCGGTGATAGCCGACGGTAATTCCAGTCATGGTCAGAATATACATTCCTACCAGCAGACCGATATCGAGAGCGCTCACCTCCCCGCGCCAGACTAGAAAGAGAGAGCCCAGACATCCCCCGACAGCGAGGAGATTGAATAGCAGTACTCTAGTGCGCTGAATTGAGACTAAACGGGGGTTATTCAGGGTGATTCTCGGCGATTTCCCCGAGAGCGGCGGGGGATTTTCTGGCAGTTTTTCGACGGCTTCTGTCATATTCCGCTCCTGTTTACATTCAAGTTTTCTAATAGCAAATCTGCTGTTTACACTGTTATTAGACCTCTAATCCCGCCAGGGATTCGGGAGAAGGGCTCGAAGTTTCTTTCTCCTGTCCGATCTCCTCTAGGGTTCCCGAGAGAAACTGTTTCCGGCAGGCGTGACGTTGGATTTTACCGCTCGAAGTTTTGGGAATACTTCCAGTTTTAATCAACACCACTTTATGTACCTGTAAATCATGATGCCTGGCGACCGCCTCCCGTATCTGCCGGATCACCGCTTGGCGATCAAGACCCCGGAGATAACTACGCTCCACTTCCTGAACCACCACTAGCCGTTCCCGATCGTCTTCCCCGGTCACGGCGAAGGCGGCCCCCAATCCTGGCCGCAGGGCGGGATGACTTTGTTCGACGGTGAGTTCGATATCTTGGGGATAGTAATTGCGACCCATGAGGATAATGACATCCTTGATCCGTCCCGTGACGAATAGTTCGTTATCCTCAAGAAAACCTAGGTCGCCGGTCCGGAGGAAAGGCCCCTCGCCAGTGTCCGCTAAGTAGGCTTGAAAGGTTTGTTCCGTTTGGGAAGGACGCTGCCAGTAGCCCTGAGCCACCGATCCCCCACCTACCCAGATCTCGCCCACCCGCCCCGATGGACAACGGGTTAGGGTGGTTGGATCGACGATGGCGATCTCTGTCTCTAGCCAGGCTTGTCCGCAACCCACCAAATCTAGCCCCTCGCTGGGGTTCGGAACGATCCGACCTTCCTGTAGGTCTTCTGGTCGCACCCGCACATAGACTGGAGGAGCGGGGAGCCGACCGCCGGATACCATGAGCGTGGACTCGGCGAGACCATAACAGGGATAGAAGAAATGCGGGCGGAATCCACTGACTGCAAATTTAGCGGTAAACCGTTCTAGGGTGGTGCGTCGTACTGGCTCGGAACCGTTATAAGCACTGAGCCAACTGCTCAGATCCAGTGATTCCGCCTCCGGTGTGGAGAGCTTGCGGGTACAGAGATCGTAGGCCGAGTTCGCGCCGCCGGAATGGGTGGCTCGATAGCGATCAATCGCCCGTAACCAGCGCATCGGTCGCATGAGAAAGTGCACCGGGGGAATAATCACCGCAGGAAATCCCGTGTAGACCGGTTGCAGGACTCCATCGATCAGGCCCATATCGTGAAAACTGGGTAACCAAGTCACCGAGACACTTTCTGGGGTCAGTTCAAAGGATCGCCGGATCGACTCCGAGTTGTGTACGATGTTGCCGTGACTCACCATGACCCCCTTGGGCGTTCCCGTCGAACCAGAAGTATACTGGAGAAAGGCTAGATCCTGACTGGCGATGGCGACCTCTCCCCAGTCCTCGGCTCCCCGTTCGTCGAGGATCTCGGTGGCTAGACAACTCACTTCACTCAAGGCTGGAGTCTGCGCTAACCACTGTTTGATCGTCGGTTGTAGGGATGCCGTAGTCAGGATGACGGTAGCCTGCGCGTCGGAGGTAATCGAGAGGAGTCGGTTCATCGAGCGATTAGCCCGGGGAGGATAGGCGGGAACCGCAATCACTCCAGCGTACAGGCATCCGAAAAAGGCGGCGATAAATTCTAGTCCCGCAGGGTAAAGCAGCAGGGCCCGTTCGCCACGGACGGTTCTTTTCTGAAGTTCACCAGCGATCACCCGCGCCTGTCGATCTAAACTCTCATAGGTCAGATGGCTCGACTCGGTTTCTCCATCGGCCAGAAAAGTATACACTCGCTCTCGGGGTCGTTTTTCCGCTCGTTCGCGGAGAATATGTATGATAGTTAAAGAATCATGAATCATCATCGCTTCTTTTGTGGGATGTTTAAAACCTCGACCGAAACTAACTTTTGCATACGATGCACAGTTAGCATTCATACCTTGATTCGGCAACGCCTGATTATTTTGTCCGCGACTTTACAGGCATCATCTCATATTGTCAATAAGCATTTATGCTTAATAATAAACGAAATGTGCAACTCAGAACTACAGAATCAGAGTTCTAGACGTTAATCTGATTGTGCTGATTTCTGAAAGCCTTGTACTCTCGGTTCGGGAATCACTATAGGTAGTGTTTCAATGACTGATCAAACCTACCCGTAGTGGTATTAGTTCAACTTATGCCACTACAGGCAGTGGATAGCTTAATCCAAAAACACTATATGTGGAAAATGAGCGCACCGTCAGTTGTAAATCAAGATTAAAAAATTAGTTGCACATGGAGTTAATGAGGTAAATAAAGAAGTTAAAAAAGAGAACCATTCGGATAGGCACAGCGATGACGGAGGACTTGCGGTACATTGCCAGAATTCCAACTTGCACCAGTAATTTTAAGACAAAAACCAATTTGTTTCACTTGAGATTCAACAGAGCCAGAACCAGATGCTCCCATCCTACAGGAACTAATGAGAGGGATCATCTCACCCAAGAAATAAGTATTTATACTTATAATTTGCTGAATAAGTTCCCAGAGCGAATCCAGAAGCCACACAGTTGGTAAAATTGTAGTTTAGTCGCTTAGTTTCTGAATTTTATCTGGCGATCAAAGAGCGGAAGTGCAAGGGTTTTGAGTCCCTCGGCTCGATTTCTCAACCTTTGTTTCTGACACTTTTCTGGAAAAAAAGCCCAAAACCCTTTTCCAGCAGGGTTTCCACTGATATTCAGCCAGCCCTACCTACATCCAATTATCAGTTATGGGTAGTTGTGGTTTTCTCTCTACCATTCCCACCCTAGCTTTACGCCCTACCCTATCAGGGATTTAGGCTATTCTTGGACTAGAAACAAATCGCACCCGCAAACGCGAGATGCTTACACGCGGTTGTTCATACATTTGTATTAATTGAAAACCGATAATTTCTCGGCAGTGGATATTTCTGTAATATTGCTCAAGGGGTGACAGAACAGTTAAAAAGCTTGCTTTATAAGGCTCATAGCCGTTAACCCTTTGGAGAAATAAGGGTTTTTCTGGGGTTTGAGGCGGATCAAAGAAAAGGCAAGTTCCGAGAAAGTATCCATCGACTCAACCCAAAAAGTACCATAAGTACCTATCCAAAAATCACTATGTCTTTCAGCAGAACGACTAGATTCTTTGAGGCGACAAATATAAACACGGTGGGGTAAAATATTGAGTTCTTGACCCCGTATCGTATTTAAAGAATAGGCGATAGCAATCAATAAAACAAGAGCTAAAAAGCGAGGTTCACTAACTTTAGTCTTCTCGATATTATAACCTCCCGTTTTACAATCTTTGAACATAGCTTCAATGCCAAAACGAGATTCATATAACTTTAAAGTCTTCTCTAAAGAGTCAAGATTAGTAAGAAGATACCAGGGAGCTTCGGCTTGTTTACTACGATAGCGTCTCTGACCGCGAGTTGCCAAATTAAAAGGTCCAAGTTTATGAGAATATGTATAATAAATTCCTGAGAAAAACTGCTCAGTCCCTGGTGGAATATCCAGAGCTTTTAGAGGTTGATATTTGTCTTCACCTGATAACAGCAAAGATGTTCCCTTCTTTTGCCTCATAATAAAGGCTATACCCTTTTCGTCTAGCCACTTTCCTAGTTGAACACTCTGAAATTCTCGATCACCGATCACGACGACTGGATAACATTTTAAGATTTTTAACACAGGCTTCAGAAATTTTTTTTGTTCCCCCAGATTACTACTTCCTTTTTTATCTAGCAATATCCAGTACACAGGTAAGGCTCTTTTTCCACAAATAACACTGGCTACAAATAAATTTCTTCCTTTCCAATCCGTTCTGTCGATTACCAATAACAGATGTCCTAGATGCCTAAGTTTTTTCAGTTTTCTTCTTTGATGTCGATTTTTATTTTTTCGGCTAAACTCTTGCTTAATAATGTGTTTAATTAGCGGAAACCATAACAATTTCACCCTTAATTGCGGTAACTTAAGAAACCTCTGTAAATTTATTCTTCTGCTTTCAAAGGTAATTGGTTGAGGAAATAGGGCAGCTAATCTCTCTAATTGTACCGTTCTGTGACGAGAGTAAGAGCAGTATGAGGATTTGCAGGGTAAGATATTGTGCTTCGCTCAGATTAGCTTGTAAACAAGCCTGATAGAATGATGGTAACATTTTAAATTTTTGAGTGGTTGCCATAACCACTCTATTTCTTTGGGGGACATTTGGCTAGAGTCTTTATCCTGCCTACCTTTAAACCTCTTTGTCACCCCTTGAGGTAATATTGAGATGTACTCCTAAAAATTAGTTATTGACTCGAATTTTGCTGATTTTCTGTTTTTTTTCGGTCTGGTGTGAGAGAATCTAGAAAAACTTAACAATAATCAGCAATAAGCGAGAGATATACTACAAACAAACATTAGTAAGTTTTAATTAAGAGAACTATGAGCTTTCGATTTGGCAAAATCTTGATAGCAGGGGTATTAGCGGTACTTTTGCTAGTAACCTCCTGTGCTAAAGCTCCCTCACAATTTGACCAAGCGCAACAAGAAAGTACCGCTCGCGGGGCGGCGGCAGTGGTGAAAGAATCCACCTCTGGCGGCAGTTTTAATCGGTTTTTCCCGCCTTCTGGGGGAGGATACGAGCGCGTCTATACCCAGGAAAAAAAAGGCTTTGCCGAGGCAAAACTGAAGCAAAATGGCAAAGTTGTGGCTATGTTAGCCATATCTGACATTAGCAATAATCCCGCGGCGGCCAATAAATTCCAAGACAGTCAAACCACGATTAAAGGTTTTCCCTCTGTGAAACAGGGTGCAACCGCCACCGCCGTTTTAGTCAATAATCGCTATCAAGTCAAGGTTTTATCGCGGGATGCGGATTTTACCGCCAGCGATCGCCAAGCTTGGTTAGCTAAGTTCGATTTAGATGGTCTAGCAAAATTAAAGTAAGGAGACATCCGTGAGTAAGCCAATTTTTGAACTGGTGGACGAATTACCGACTAATAATCTCACCGTCAAAGTTCTCAAAACCCTTGATTATGTGGTGCCGGGAGAGTGGGATAACCTAGTCGGGTTTAAAAATACGATTATCAAAGTCACTGGTGAAACCGACGAAAGCATGATCCAACAGATTGGCGATCGAGCCGTTTGGTTGTTTAATGATAAATCCCAGGGCTATCAACGGGCGCTTTGGCTCTACCAAACCATCGACAGCGCCGATAATGCCCTAGCCGCCGCCTCTCTTGCTAATGCCGTCGGTGGTAAAATTCCCCTCATGGGCGGTTTAATCGAAAGATTAACCCCTGCTCCCGAAAAAGCGCAAACCATCGATCTAACCCTGAAATTAGTGACCGAATTAGTCGCTTTTTGTCAAATTAATGGCATTCCGGGGGATAGTATCGGGGATTTCGTCGCTTCCCTAGGAGATTATAGCGGCGAATCCTTGATGCGGATGGCGGCGTTAGTTTGTTTGGATGGTTTAATCCCTCTGGGGGGCAGTTTTATCCGCAAAGTGGAATCGAGCCTGAGCATTCTCAGGCCGGAAGAATTAGAATCTAACTCCACTTTCGGCAGTATTAAAGAATTGATTCCGGGGGGAAATACTGCCAGAAAATTAGACTTTATCGGTCAAAGTTTCGACTCCACTAAAGGTTGGATGAGTGGTTTTGTCAGCGATCGCAGTTTGAGCCAGCAGGGATTATTGAGCAAAATCCAGGGATTTATCGACTTTTCTGCCGATAAATTGGTATATGTCGGGGCATTCCTCGATATGACGACTAATTACTATGAACATACTGGCATTCAAACCCTGGCTCGTCGTTTAATCGAAAGAGCCGTGGCGGAAATTTAACTGGAAGACTCTGAAACAACCGAAGAAAAAGCCCTAGAGAAACGGGAGGAGTTAACTGAAGCTGCTGAGACTCTATCTCATCAGAGACACTCCTCTTTTCCCCTCAGTGTAATTTTGCCTTACCTAGGGATTGGTTTTGGTGCTGGAATTATTATAGGTTCTTACTTCGGCTATCAAAAAGCGGTGAGTGAAATGCCCGCACAACCCGGAGCGATCGAACAAGTCCGATAAATTTTCCTGTCCCTAACCTGATATGATCGGGATTGCCAGGCTTACGATTAAGACCAATGCAAAATTTTCCTATCTCCAAATCTCCATGATTTAGGGCTTTTTTCCTTGGGAATTTGTCGTTAAGGACAGCAGCACCAGCTTATTTTTTATCTTTAGCCCCGCCTATATAACCGCTCATGTCTATTGAAGAAGCCTTGAAACTCCTAAAAGAATATGGATGTATTAAACTAAAAATTGCCCAATCTTCTGAAGAAGAAGAAGCTCTAAGACAGGCAATTTTATTAGTTAACCAAGGTTCGGAATCAATTAATTTAGGTATCTGTGCCGATAACAATGAAGAGGGATTTAAAGCCCTAAAAAGTTATCTACAAGCCCTAGGATACCCCCTACCTAATACTCTCCCAGAAGACCAGCCAGAACTGGGAGCGGTGTATATTAAATATAATACCCAAAGACAAGCTTCCTATCTCGATTCCTATACGGGAACCTATCGCGGTGTCCTGGTTTCTTGTCAATCAGAAAATGATCAATTAGTCGGTACTTATGGTCACTTTCCCCTCGATTTATTCTCTGAAGAGGCATAGTTTTGGGGTTATTGAAGCGATTAACAATCATCGGCACCCCCTTATCAAGGGGGGATTAAGGGGGGATCGGCACCCCCCTTATCAAGGGGGGATTAAGGGGGGATATATTGAAACCACTTACTTAACCAGCAAAAAGCTCCCCACTCCTGTCCACTGAATTCTTAACTTTTTACCTGAAAAAAATATGTATTTGTTAATTCCAGCAGCGGGAATGGGTAAACGGATGGGCAGCGATCGCAATAAGTTACTGCTCACCCTGCACGGAAAACCTCTCCTGACTTGGACTTTGCTGGCTGCCATGGAATCCAGGGCAATTATCTGGATTGGGATTATGGCACAACCGGAAGACTTTGAGGATATCCGAGAAATTATCACCGCCATAAATGCCCTTAAACCCGTGCAAATCATCCAAGGAGGCGAAACCAGACAAAAATCGGTTTACAATGGCTTACAAGCCCTACCAGAGGGGGCTGAGACGGTTTTAATTCACGATGGGGCGCGATGTTTAGCCACTCCCGAATTATTCGATCGCTGTGCCGCCGCTTTAGCCACTTGTCAGGGTTTCATTGCGGCGATTCCGGTGAAAGATACGATTAAAATTGTCGATAGCAAGGGCTGGATTGAGGATACACCTGATCGCTCGCGGTTGTGGGCAGCCCAAACGCCCCAGGGTTTTCAGGTAAAATTATTAAAAGAATGTCATGAACAGGGCCGAAAATTAGCTTGGGAAGTCACCGACGATGCCGCCTTATTAGAAAAATGTGGTTTTCCTGTCAAAATTGTCGTCGGTGAAGAAACTAACTTAAAAATTACTACCCGCGGAGATCTGGCAATTGCCGAATATATTTTAAGTCAACGTTTATAATTTTTCATCTACTTTAACGCCGTCCCGTTTAATAATACGAGCGGGAATACCCACCACTACACAATTAGGGGGAACATCTTTGACTACCACTGAATTTGCGCCCACGGTGACATTATCACCGATGGTAATGTTTCCTAAGACTTTAGCGCCGGCGGTAATCCTGACATTATTGCCAATTTTGGGGCGACCGCTTTTATCTTTATAGCCAATTGTTACCTGTTGATTAATCCAACAGTTATCGCCCAAATCCGCCATAACAATCGTACTAAAACCGTGTTGAATAAATAATCCTTTGCCAATCGAACAGGAAGAATCTAGAAATAAGTAGGAACTTTCTCGATAGAAAAACCTAAGAATATACATAAAAAAACGGCTGAATGAACCACCTTGAAAAAGACGACAATAATATAAATTTCTAAATTCTTTTGCCTCTAGACACAGAGCTAAGAATTGTAACCAATCTGCTCTTTTTTCCCAGCCTAATAACTCTACCCAACGCCGCACATCACCTAAGATAAGTTCTCGATTATTAGCTACCTGAAAAGCAATGATTAAAGGTGAGAGCCAAAGAATACCCACATAGAAAAATAATTTTCGGAAGAAACTTTTCATCGTTGGTCTAAAATAAGTGACAATAGACTTGCTTTTTGTTGCTCTTGATTATAGTAGTATTGTAGCGAATAGTTCAACCGTCCCCCGTTTATTGGACTCCAACGATGTCAACTACCTTGCAGTTCTTGCCCGAAGTATCCGTGATCGTGCCAATTTATAACGGAGAGAAAGATCTACCCCCTCTCATTGATTGTTTAGCCAAACAGACCTATCCCCGTCAATTAGTTGAATATATTTTAGTTGATAATAATAGTGGCGATCGCACGGGAGAATTATTAGGAAAGGCAGCACAAGAACACAGGGGACTGAACCTGATCATTTTAAGCGAAAATCATATACAAAGCTCCTACGCTGCTCGTAACAAAGGGATCAAAAGCGCTCGTTATCCTTTTCTGGCCTTCACCGATGCCGATTGTCGTCCCGCAGCGCAATGGTTGACAGAACTGGTTCAACCCTTTAAAGATAGTAGTATCGGTCTGGTAGCGGGTGAAATTGCCGCCTTAACTGGTTCCACTTGGTTGGAAAAGTATGCGGAACGTCGTCACTTTATGTCACCAAAATTTCTTTTAGAACATTCTTTTTGTCCCTACGGTCAAACTGCTAACCTCGCTATTCGTCGAGAAGCTTTTCAAAAAGTTGGTTTATTTCGTCCTTATTTAACTACCGGTGGTGATGCCGATATCTGTTGGCGTATTCAACAACAAACCGACTGGCAATTAACCTACGCACCGGAGGCAATTATTTACCATCGTCATCGTTCCACCTTAGAAGACTTAAGAAGTCAATTAAAACGTTATGGGCGATCAAATCGCTATCTTCATGAATTGTATGGTGTGGAATTGATGCGACCTTTAACCAATCAAGAGTTATTTTTTACTCTCGGTCGTTGGTTATTAAAAGAGCTACCAAAAAATACTCTCAAGTTATTGTTTGGTAAAGCTGATATAGTAGATTTATTGGCTACTCCCCTCGATTTAATTGGGTTTCAGTCCCGCAGCCAAGGACAAACCACGGCTAAATTACCCGAAAAAGCTAAAGAAATCGAATGGCTTTAATTCAGTTATCAGTTATCAGTTATCAGATATGAGTTTTCAGTTCACTGATTAAGGTTTCCTCTATGGTTTCTCCCTGAGTGAAACATCCTGGAATATCCTTAATTTCTGATACATATCCCCCCTCATCATCAGGACAAATTGTTATTGGATATTTTAAGCACAAATAAAACTCTAATGATTCAAGCTTAGTTTTATTAATTGTACTCATATTTTTAGCTCTTTAAAGTTAGCAAATAGTATCAATATATTTTCAATCAATACTCAGAGAATATCAATAAGAGAATCAGCTTTAAACCTTGTCGGTCAACTATCCATTCCCCTCTTCGGGCGCTCCAGGCTTCAAAGTGGGCGACAAAATGAGGTAAGGTAAAAAAGCTGTGCCTATAACCGAGACTATGAGCGTTGAATGGCAATCCGTCAAAACCTACGAGGATATTCTTTACCATAAATGGGGGGGAATCGCCAAAATTACCATCAATCGCCCCCATAAGCGTAATGCCTTCCGTCCGAAGACAGTTTTTGAGCTTTACGACGCTTTCTGTGATGCTCGCGAGGATGCCCGCATTGGGGTAGTATTGCTCACGGGTGCGGGTCCCCACAGCGACGGCAAATATGCTTTTTGTTCTGGCGGCGATCAGACGGTGCGCGGTCAGGCGGGTTATATTGGCGATGATGGCGTACCCCGGCTCAATGTGCTGGATTTACAGAAATTAATTCGCTCCATCCCCAAGGTAGTTATCGCGCTGGTGGCAGGTTATGCGGTCGGGGGCGGTCATGTTTTACACTTGGTTTGTGATTTAACCTTAGCGGCGGATAACGCCGTTTTTGGTCAGACCGGTCCGAAAGTGGGCAGTTTTGACGGCGGTTTTGGCTCTAGTTATCTGGCCCGGGTAGTCGGTCAGAAAAAAGCTCGCGAGATTTGGTTTCTCTGTCGGCAGTATAACGCCCAACAAGCGTTAGAAATGGGTTTGGTTAACCATGTCGTCCCGGTAGAGGAATTAGAGCAGGAAGGGGTTAAATGGTCCTTAGAAATTCTCGAAAAAAGTCCCTTGGCGATTCGCTGCCTAAAATCGGCTTTTAATGCTGATTGTGATGGTCAAGCGGGTTTACAGGAGTTAGCGGGTAATGCCACTTTACTCTACTATATGACCGCCGAAGGAGCCGAAGGTAAACAGGCTTTCCTCGAAAAGCGTCCCCCCGATTTTAGTCAATATCCTTGGCTGCCCTAATCAGTGAGCAGTGAACAGTGAACAGTAATCAGTGAAAAGAAAGCAGAAAACCGCCGTGTAATACTGCTCACTTAATACTCCCTACTCCTACTGATCACTGATCACCGATCACTGATAAGCTATGCTAGTTTAGAGAGAGTAGTTAGGTTCGGTAGCAGCATTGGTTTCAAACAGAAGTGGTTTTTCCCTGATGGCCTTGACTGGGTTGTGTCCGATCTCCTTCTCGAAATGGCTGTGATATTGGGAGACAATCCATGACGATTTACGTTGGTAATCTGGTTTATGATGTCACGACAGATGACTTGAAAGAGGTATTCGCTGAATACGGCACAGTTAGTCGCGTTTACTTGCCCGTAGATCGGGAAACGGGTAAAATGCGCGGTTTTGGTTTTGTGGAAATGTCCTCCGATGAGGAAGAAGCAAAAGCGATCGAAACTCTTGACGGGGCCGAATGGATGGGACGACAGATGAAAGTCAACAAAGCTCGTCCCAAGGAAGACAATTTCGGTGGTGGTGGCGGCGGTGAGCGCAAAAACTTCGGGCGCCGCGAACGTTAAACAGATTCTTGGAAAATTCCAGAAGCGGTTATTTCTGATAACCGCTTTCTTATCGATAATTAATAAATCTGCGTCTCTTTTCTAACATCCTAATACCCATTTTAAATGGGTAACAGCTATGAATGATCAATCCATTGCTCTGACCTCGTCCTCGATCGAGGATGAACCACTCCACCGCACATCGGAGCTGCCGATCTGGTTCGATAATTTCGCCAATCTGGCACAGGCCTACGAGGGGAGGCTCAACGAATCCGACCCCGTAATAGAGCCTAACGATCTTCGTCTGCATCTATTAACCACATTGCTCGGCACACCTCCGTCAGAGGCCTATTATCTCGTGCAGGGTTTAGCCCGGTGTCGGGAGGTAGAGGGCGATGTGTGCGAGTTCGGTGTGGCGCAGGGAGAAACCTCCGCGCTGATCGCCAATGAAATCGCTGGAACGGACAAGACCTTACATCTATTCGATTCCTTTGAAGGGTTGCCCGCCCCCTCGGAAAAAGATCGCTTGCTCCACGATATTTTCGATTTGGGGAATATGGAAGCCTATAGGGGAAAAATGCGATGCCGTGAGGGAATGGTTCTAGAGCGATTACGGAAGATTTCTTTTCCCGAACATCGCTATGTAATTCACAAAGGATTTTTCGATCGAATCCTCGAGGGAGCGGAAAATTTACCCGCGAGGGTTTCTTTCGCCTATGTGGATTTCGATCTGTACGAACCGATCAAACAGGTATTAGAGTTCCTCCACCCGCTCACCTCCCCTGGGGCGGTTATCATCGTCGATGATTACGGTTTCTTTTCTTCGGGCGTGAAGACGGCCGTAGATGAATTTATTCAAGATAAAAATGATCGGGAAAAGGTCTACGAGTACATGATCCCGGATACTCGATACGGACATTTCATCGTTTTGACGAAAAAAGGCTAACAGACGCAAAGATATCCGTTCGTCTGTACCCGTAAATTGCCTGTGAATATCCGATGTGTCGGGGGTAAATACAGAACCAAATCCTATTTAGGGTTGGCTGAATATCAGTTTAAGGCTTGCTATAAAATGGTTTTGGGACTTTTGCGGCTAAAAAAGTCCCAGAAACAAACGTTGAGAAATGGCAATGGGGACTCAAAACCCTTGCACTTTCGCTCTTCGATTGGGAAGGGTTCCACTTGCAGACGTGCGAGGTCATTCTGTTATTCTGACTTCCCCTCCCGACGACCGGCTACTGACGACCGACTCCTGACCCCAGCCTAGGAATTTTTCAGCATACCCTAGGTAGTTGGGGAATCTGTCACAACCAATCGATATTCCGACGCAACAAACGCACAAGCTCCCCGTCATCCCCTTAAACCGCCGTTTTCCGTGACTCAAGGATGGGGTGGAGAATTGTCCAGGCCAGGACGATAATTAAAGCCAAGATACCAAAACGAGCCATAGAACTAACTAACTGGTGCAAGGGGAACAAACGGCCTAAAAAGAAAGATAATGTCACCATAATCGTCGCCCACACCGTCGCTCCACCCAGATTACAGAGGAAAAAACGACCGTAGGGCATTCGGGCAATTCCCGCCATGGGACCTGCAAAGATTCTTAACAGGGCCACGAAGCGACCGAAAAAGACCGCCCGGGGTGCATTTTTACTAAATTGTTCCTTGGCTAATTCTAGTTTTTGGGGGGGAATCCGAAAGAATTTGCCAACTTTTAACAAAAACGGCCAACCCCCAGCGCGACCGAGCCAATAGCCAAAATTATCGCCTAAAACTGCTCCTGTAATTGCGCTGACTAAAACTAACCAATAGTTTAAATCACCACTACCGGCAAGGAAGCCGCCGACAATGGTGATGGTTTCTCCCGGGATGGGAATCCCCATATTTTCGAGGGTGATGCCGATAAATACTGCCCAGTATCCGTATTGGTGGGCGATTTCTTCAATATTTTCTAGGGATAATAGCTCTAGGGACATGGAGCGCTTTCTTAACAAAGGTTTACGAATATTCTAAGATATTTTTACAGGATTTAACCGTGGCTGAACATGACTTTTCCCAGTATTGATTTATTAGCAATTCGTCAGGGTGAGATAAAAGATTTAGCGGGCATGAATTTGGCAGGGGCTGATTTAGCGGGTGCAGACCTAGCAGGGGCGAATTTACGCGCAAATTTACGCGGTGCTGACCTGACTGGGGCAAATTTAAGGGGAGCAGATTTTCGTAATGCCGATTTACGCGGGGCAATTCTCCTCGATGCGATCGTGACCGGGGCAAGTTTGGCCGGGGCTTTTTTAGCCGGGGCGGTTTTTAATCATCTAGATTTGTCCGGGGCGGATTTTCGCGGTGTCGATGGCCGGGGAGTGAGTTTTGTCGGGGCGATTTTAACCCAAGCGGATTTTACTAGCGCTAATCTGTCCGGGGCAGATCTGTCGGCAACCGATTTAGAGGAAGCAATTTTTTTCGGGGCGATTTTACGCGGAACAAATTTTACTGATGCCAATCTTCTTTGTGCTAGTTTAGCCTCGGCAGTAACCACGGGGGCAATTTTCGATCGAGCTTGTTTAGAAGGGACAGGATTAACCTGAATGGCTGATGGATAAGACCTCTTGTAAAAATCAAAAATTGTTGTTAGGGTTGGGAGTCAGTAGCCAGCAGTCAGTAGTCAGGAGAATTAAGAATGAATAATAATCAGTTAAATGGTCTATTTATAGACTTTATGCCATTTAATCCTTATTTTTGCCGTTTTTGAACTCTGAAAAAATTAATTATGCAAGAGGTTTATAAAAGAAGAGGCTCTCCCCGGTTTGGTGGGTAAAATGTATTCTAAGATACAGTCTTGGGGCAGGGAGTGGGGCGAACCACTCCAGACACAAAGGACACAAAGATCGATCGATCATAGAGTAAGTTAAACTTATCACACAGAACCTAGAAGAGCCAAGAAGATGAGTTTCTAATTAGTTGCTGGAACCTGCTCTAGGTTTAAAAATCTTGACCATTTCCCTGTTTATCTGCCTCCATAGCT
Source organism: Microcystis sp. 49638_E5 (assembly GCF_021300285.1). Classification (NCBI taxonomy): domain Bacteria; kingdom Bacillati; phylum Cyanobacteriota; class Cyanophyceae; order Chroococcales; family Microcystaceae; genus Microcystis; species Microcystis sp. 49638_E5. The sequence goes on from NZ_JAJTDH010000028.1 coordinate 15,400, forward strand.
CCAGCTATTCTGAACCATTTAACCCCTTTTCTACCCTAAGTCTTCTTCTTGTGCAAATTGATCAAGTTTTTGCCATCCTCGACCGGAAAATTTAATTTAATTGTCCGGGTAATCAGTCCGGCTGTTGAAGAATTTTCCCCAACCAATTAAGTAATCAACCTACTTACTTAAGGGAACCTGGGGGAAAAGATTATGCTCAAAAATGATAGGATTGATTGATACCTAGCTGCCGTTAATCGCCATCGATGAGACCTTTACGCCGACTTTACCGCTATTTAAGTTTATTTTGCCTCTGTCTTCTTCTGATCGTGGGCTGTCAGTCCACTAATTCCAATTTACCACCAAGGGATAGCGATCGCCTGATGATCGGGACAACCCTAAAACCACGCTCGATCGATCCTGCCGATAGTTATGAGTTAGCAGGACTTTTTATTATTTATAATCTCGGTGAAACTCTCTACACCTACGCCGAAGGAACCACTAATTTAAAGCCTCTCCTCGCCACGGAATTGCCCCAAATTAGCCCCGATGGTTTGACTTATACTATCCCAGTCCGTCGAGGGGTTATTTTTCATGATGGCACGGTTTTTAACGCGGAGGCGATGAAGTTTTCCCTAGAAAGATTTATCAAAAATGGTGGTGAACCTTCTTTTCTTCTTCGGGATACAATTGATAAAATTACCGCTACAAAAGAAGACGAAATTACTATTAAACTAACCAGACCTTTTGCCGCTTTTCCTGCTCTTTTAGCTTATCCCGGAGCCTGTGCGGTTTCACCCAAATTTTATCAAATTGGCGAGGGTAAATTTAAACCCGAAGAATTTATCGGCACAGGACATTATCAATTAAAAGCGGTTACTAGCGATTCTTTTAGTTTAGAAGCATTTGATCGCTATTGGGGAGAACCAGCCAAAAATAAGGGAGTTAATGTGCAAATTTATCTCTCTAATCCTGCCAATTTATTTAACGGTTTTCAGACGGGTGCGGTGGATATTGCCTATCAATCTTTACTGCCTCCTCAAGTGAGAAAATTACGCACAGAAGCAGCCCAGGGAAAATGGCAAGCGATCGAATCTTCTGGGGCAGCAATTAACTTTATGAGCGTCAATCTCAAAAGTGAACCCACCGATAATATTTTAGTGCGACAAGCAATTGCTTCTCTAGTCGATCGAGATTTACTTAATGATCGCATTTTACAAGGTCAAGGCATCCCTCTTTTTAGTCTGATTCCTACTACTTTTTCCGAGTCACAACCGGTGTTTAAAGAGCGCTATGGCAACCATAATATAGAGCAAGCTAAACAATTACTAAAAACTGCTGGTTATAGTCCAGAAAAACCAGCAATTGTAGAAGTTTGGCACTCCTCGGGATCGATCACTTCCAGCAGCGTGGCGGCAGTGATGAAAGCCCTAGCAAAACGGGATTTAGATAATATGATTCAATTTGAACCCAATAGTATCCTAGGAGCGGCCTTTTTCCGTAATATTAGCCAGGGACTTTATACCACTGCTCTATCTAATTGGTATCCCGATTTTTTGGATGCAGATAACTATATTTATCCCTTTTTAGATTGTGCTAAAGGTTCTCCAGAAACTGGCTGCGAAGAAGGAGGATCGCAAAGTCAAGGCTCATTTTTTTATAGTCAAGAAATGAATCAATTAATCGCTCAATCCCGTCAGGAAAGTAACCCAGCCAAAAGAAAGCAAATCTTTGGCAAAATTCAGGAAATTCTCGCCGATGAAGTTCCCTATATTCCCCTTTGGCAAACCAAAGAATACGCTTTTGCTCGCCATGGCATCACGGGAGTTATCATCAATCCCAGTCAAACTTTTCCCTTCTGGACAATTGCCAAAAAATCCCGATAATGAATTATGAGTCAGCCGTCAGCTTTTGCTCCCCGGCTCGCCCTGCTGCTAGGGGGGTTTTATCTGTTAAAATTTCTTATCGTCGTGAGGTGAAGACAAACTGTTCTGGCCTTGCCTCCTGTCTTACAATAGTTAAATATAGGTTGTGTAGATAAGTAGCTGGTTATAATTAAATTAAAAATGGATTTTAGGTTCGATCCCCCCTGCCCCCCTTGATAAGGGGGGTGCCGATAGGCGGGGGGATCCCCCCTGCCCCCCTTGATAAGTTAATAAGGGGGGTGCCGATCCCCCCTTAGTCCCCCCTTTAATCCCCCCTTAATAAGGGGGGTGTCTGACAACTTTTAACGCCTACCTACTTAGATCGCCATGAAACACACATTATCCGTATTAGTTGAAGATGAAGCGGGAGTCTTAACCCGTATTGCTGGATTATTCGCCCGTCGGGGCTTTAATATTGAAAGTCTGGCCGTGGGTCCTGCCGAACAGATGGGAGTTTCTCGGATTACGATGGTAGTACCAGGAGACGAGGACAGCATCGAACAGTTAACCAAACAACTTTACAAATTAATTAACGTCCTCAAGGTGCAGGATATCACCCAAACCCCTTGCGTGGAAAGGGAATTAATGCTAATTAAAGTTAATGCTACCGCCGAGCGCCGAGCAGAAGTGATCGAATTAGCGCAGGTATTCCGGGCCAGGATTGTGGATATTTCTGAGGAAACCCTGACCATCGAAGTGGTGGGGGATCCGGGTAAAATGGTGGCGATTATGCAAATGCTGAATAAATTTGGCGTTCGCGAGGTGGCCCGTACCGGTAAAATTGCTCTGATTCGCGAGTCGGGAGTCAATACGGAATACCTGAAAGCTTTAGAGGCTAAAATGTCAATTTAGGGATGTTGGGTATGAACTCCCCTATACCTTCTAAACAGGATTTAGTATGACTCCTGACTCCTGATGGCTGATGGCTGATGGCTAAAAAGCTGATAACTGATAAAAACTATGTCTAACCAGTCGCCGAAAACCCAAATTAGTCAAATTGTCACCGTTGCCGTGCAGAAATTGCAAGGAAAGGTGAATTTTCAGGCGGTAAATCTCAAAAAAGGGGCGAGAGTTCCTGAATTACGCCTTAAAAACGAGAATGGCAGTGGGGAAAGCAAATATCCCCTTATCGGCGATCGCTATTTGTTAGGCCGCAGTTCCAGTTCCTGTGATATTACTATCCGTAATACCGTGGTCAGTCAGATTCATTGTTCCCTGCAGCGTGACCCGAAAAATCCCCATAATTTCCTGCTCACAGATGAAAACTCCACTAACGGGGTTTATATGGGTAAACGTCGTCTGAAAAGCGTTTCCCTGCGTCATGGTGATATCTTTACCCTGGCCCCTCCAGACTTAGCCAATTGTGTCACCATCTCCTATTACTGTCCCCCTCCTCTGTGGGTGCGACTTTTGCGCTATGGTTTCTATGGTGCGGGTGGTATTTTCGGTTTATTAGTTTTAGCGGTTATCTGGGAAAGTCGCAAAGTTAATGTTTATCCACTCCCTTCCGGGGTGAGAGGTCCGGTGGTCGTCTATGCTAGGGATGGTCAAACTCCCCTCAATCCCATTCGACAGGAAACTCACCAAGAATTAGATAATCTGGGGGATTTTTCACCCTATTTGCCCAAGGCGGTTGTCGCTTCCGAAGATAGTCGTTTTTACTGGCATTTTGGCGTTGATCCTTTGGGGATTGTCCGGGCTGTTATGATTAATTGGCAAGGTCGGGGCATTCGTCAAGGGGCCAGTACCCTGACTCAACAGTTGGCCCGTAGTTTATTCCCCGAAGTCGGTCGCCAAAATACTGCCGATCGCAAACTCCGGGAGGCTGTGGTCGCTTTACAATTAGAAGCGGTGTATAGTAAGGATACAATTCTCAAAACCTATCTCAATCGAGTTTATCTCGGTCTGGCCGGTTACGGTTTTGAAGATGCGGCCCGCTTTTATTTTGATAAATCCGCTAGAGATTTAGATATCTCCGAGGCTGCCACCCTTGTGGCTATGTTACCCGCCCCGAATTTATTTAATCCTATTCAAGATTATGACACTTCCGTACAATTACGCAATCGTGTCATCGATCGCATGGCCCAATTAGGCATGATTTCCCCAGAAGCGGCCGCCAGCGCTCGCAGATCCCGCATTGAAATCAGTCCCCAAGCCAAAAAATCCCTATCTAGTACGATTGCACCATATTTTTATAGTTACGTTTTCGAGGAATTACAGGACCTTTTAGGGGAAGAAGTGGCTAAAGAGGGCAATTTTATTGTTGAAACCAGTTTAGACCGCCGGCTGCAAGCGATCGCAGAAAAAAGCTTAAAAAATAATGTCTTAAACCAAGGACCCCGCTATCGTTACTCCCAAGGGGCTTTAGTTACTTTAAACAGTCAAACCGGGGAAATTCTCGCTTTAGTCGGGGGAGTTGATTATCAAAAAAGCCAATTTAACCGCGCTATCCAAGCTAAACGTCAACCCGGTTCCACTTTTAAGGTATTTGCTTATGCTGCCGCCCTAGAAAAGGGAATATCGCCCTATAAAATCTATACCTGCGCGGGACTCTCTTGGCAAGGACAGGCCTATTCTCCCTGTGAACGCAGTAGCGGGGGGGTCAATATGTTTCAAGGTTTAGCGCAATCGGAAAATAGCGTCGCCCTTCGCATTGCTCGCGAGGCAGGATTAAGTAATGTGGTCAATGTGGCGGAACGTTTGGGGGTGAAATCACCTTTAAATCCTGTACCGGGGCTAATTTTAGGGCAAAGCGAGGTAAATGTCTTAGAAATGACCGGCGCTTATGGGGTTTTTGACCACGGTGGGCGCTGGAATCGTCCCCACGCTATTAAACGCATTCTCGACGCTTCCGACTGTGAAAATGTGGAGGATTTGAGTACCTGTCGGGTTATTTATGACTATGGCGAGGATAGCGAGAGAAATCAGCAGGTAATCTCCCCTAAAACGGCCGAAACGATGAATAGCCTCTTGCGGGGGGTGATAACTAATGGTACGGGAGGTGCTGCTAGTGTTGGCATGGGAGAAGCGGGTAAAACGGGAACTACTAATAATTATGTGGACCTCTGGTTTATCGGTTATCTTCCCCGTCGCGACTGGGTGACAGGTATTTGGTTAGGGAATGATAACAATTCTCCCACTTCCGGCAGTAGTCAACAGGCAGCGAAGTTATGGGGCGATTATCACCGTCAGTTAATCACCACAGAAAACTAAGGGACTTGCGCTTTGATAATGTACCTTTTGGGCGAACGCAGTTCGCCCCTACATTGTGGACAAAATCCGTTACTGTAGGGGCGCAAAGCTTGCGCCCTCCGATCGATTGGGAGCTCAGACCCATTTTAACCGTCTATCCTTAAGATTAGTGGAATCCCCCCAACCCCCCCGACATCGGGGGGTCTTGCCTCTTGCCTCATCTCAACTAACAATTTAAATGGTTCACAGTAATAAGGGTGTCTTAGCCCTAGCTAATACACCCAGTATCTGTGTATTCAAATAAGGAAATTAAATGAAGGCGAAGTTAGCAGCAGTTAAACCAATAAGCGTGTTAGTAGTTGTTGCAATGAGGGTGTTGGGCGTCGACCAGTTACTGTCAGTGTCATACAAGAACTGCCTTGTATCGGTGGCGTAGGCAAAACGAATGTTAGATTTATTTGCCATTAAGCCCGTGATAGCGGTTGAAGTATCGACGACGATGCTGTTAGCAGCATTGGCAGCGACTGCCGCTGTACTAACAACTGCCGCACCTGGTACTGGAGCGCCTGTGTAAGCACTAGAGGTAATTGCAAAGACGTCGGGTCCATTAATAGAGGCAGAGACAGAAAAGGATGTTATTGAGTCACTGTCTTGATTGGTAAATACAAAGGTATCGTTGCCAGCTGCACCAATTAGGGTATCGGTCCCTGCGCCACCAATTAGGGTATCGTTGCCAGTTCCACCAACTAGGCTATCGTTGCCATTGCCACCAGTTAGGCTATCGGCGCCAGCGTTACCAACTAGGGTATCGGCACCAGTTCCACCGATTAGGGTATCGGCTTGGCCGCCGCCGGTCAGGGTGACAGCAGTGGCATTTCCGCTATTGGTGAGCGTCCATCCCGATGTAACAGTCGCTAAATTAACGTTGATGTTAAAGCCGCTCGCCGTGACCGATGCAGTGCCTGATTTGCTGGTCGATGCAGTGGCGGTCCAGGCTGCTGCCGCCGTGGCATTCGCCGTGGCGCCAGCGGCGACAATCAGGATGTCGACGCCGTTTCCAAGATCGGAAATGGTGTCAGTGCCGGCGGCGACGTTGAAGGTATCGACTCCAGCACCACCAGTTAGGCTATCGTTGCCATTGCCACCAACTAGGGTATCGGCACCAGTTCCACCAATGAGAGTGTCTGCGTTAGCGGAGCCAGTCAGGGTGACAGCAGTGGCATTTCCGCTATTGGTGAGCGTCCATCCCGATGTACCAGTCGCTGAAGCAACGTTGATGTTAAAGCCGCTCGCCGTGACCGATGCAGTGCCTGAGTTGCTGGTCGATGCAGTGGCGGTCCAGGCTGCTACCGCCGTGGCATTCGCCGTGGCACCAGCGGCGACAAGCAGGATGTCGACACCGTTTCCAAGATCGGAAATGGTGTCGGTGCCGGCGGCGACGTTGAAGGTATCGACTCCCGCGCCACCAGTTAGGCTATCGTTTCCCCCTCCACCAGTTAGGCTATCGTTTCCCCCTCCACCAGTTAGGCTATCGTTTCCCCCTCCACCACTTAGGGTATCGGCTCCTGCGCCACCGGTGAGAGTATCGTCGAAGTCACTACCTGTGATGAAATAGGAATCGGCGGCGAGGAGTTTCCATATCCCATTTTGTTCCGTACCCGACGCTTTCGTGTTAACAATACCGCCGCTTAGTTGATAAGTGCCGGCAGACCCACCTCTAACAAAGGTAAGGCTATCTGCTGGCAGGGAAAATAACTGAGAAAAGCCTCCACCGTACTGGGAAAGGGTTGCGCTATCAGCAGGGCCCAAGTTGGTTATTCTCCACGCTGTAGTAACGTTGTCGGATAAAAGGCCCTGGGGAGTGAGATTATCGGGGGTAATGGTAATGCCTGGTCCTGATATAGAAATGGGGCTATTAGTATAGATGTCCAGCAAATCACGAACAAAACTATCCATAGCACCACTGAAATTAACAGGAGAGGTGAAGTTAGCGAATGATATAGTTACAGTTGGCATGATTTTTCCTTTGAATGATTTGTTTGAATCTGAAGAGTTTGACAGTCCCTCCGACCATTATATACTAAGAAAAAAAATGCAACCCCATTCTCTCGATTTGTCTCCGCAAATTATTGCTAATGTTCGTTATTTTACATTTGGTCAAGTTTTTATCAATTTTGCGTGACATAAATCACACCAGAAATTAAAGTTAATGTCACCGATAGCCAAAAAGCGAACTGAGCAATTAAATTATATTCAGAAGGCAAGGGAGCAATTAAGAGAGCGATAGCGATAATCTGGCTGACTGTTTTGCTTTTTCCCCACCAATTAGCCCCTTTTATGTCGCTATTTCCCGTTAAATTGGGATTAATGCGCCAACCAGCGATCGCTAATTCGCGAGCGAGAATCAAAAATACTCCCCAAGCAGCAATTAAATCCATTTCAATCAGAGCTAAGAGGGGAGCGAGAACCAGCAATTTATCGACCAAAGGATCGAGAAATTTACCTAATTCGGTGATTTGATTGAATTTTCGCGCTAGATAACCATCGAGCCAATCGGTGCTGGCAGCAATCAGAAAGATAATTAAACTTAACCAGCGATCGATTTCTGTGCCTTGATGCAACCAGTATAAAATTAATGGTAGTCCCAAGAGTCGCGATAGGGTAATCGAGTTGGGTAGGTTCATTTTTCAGTGATCAGTAAACATTAAACAGTGATCAGTGACCAGTAAATAGTGATCAGTAAACAGTACACAGTAAACAGGTATAAAGATAAAGATAACTAACTAACTAATTAACTTAAAACTTACATCTGATAACTTACATCTGATAACTGATAACTGATAACTGATATTTAGCTGGCTAATTTGAGATCGAAATTACTTTGTTTATTGCCTAATTGTCTGAGCCAACGATAATTATAAGTTAAAGCACCCCAGAAGGTGGGATAAACGGCATAATTAACGCCAAATTCTTGGCAAACTTCCGCTAAAATTGGGGCAATTTTGGGGTAGTGAATATGGCAAATTTGCGGGAACAGATGGTGGACTACTTGATAATTTAATCCCCCTAAATACCAATTTAAAAAAGCATTTTGGGGGGCAAAATCCACGGTAGTTCGCACTTGAAAAATTGCCCATTCGTCTTCGATTTGGTTGGTTTCCGAGGGTTGAATAAATTCGGCGGGTTCCAAAACGTGAGCTAACATAAATACATGACAGGCAAGCACCCCATAGGTCATAAAAGTAATGAGAAAACCGATCGCTATTTCTAGGGGACTATAACCAACTAAGAGAGGAATGCCAATAAACCAAAAGAGATAAACAACTTTTCCGCTCAATAAAACGAATAGATCGATCGGTTTAGGATTGGGAATTTTAATCTCGCCAAAACGATGACCAAAGAGGATAGAGCGCACATCGGAGAATGACCAATAGATAGGGATTATAGCGTAGATAATCGGGATAAATAAATGTTGATAACGATGGTACCATTTATGCTCGGCATGGGGAGTCATTCGCACCACACCATCGCCGTGAATTTCCACATCGTACCCTAAAACATTGGTGTAGGTATGATGGAGATAATTATGACGAAAACGCCAGAGATAACTGGAAGTACCGATGATATAATCGTAGCTCATGCCCATGAGAGAATTAACCCATTTTTTACTAGAATAGCTGCCATGGTTAGCATCATGACCAATGCTAAAACCAATCCCTGCTAATCCTCCTCCTAAAACCATGCAACCGATAATTTTTAGCCACCAGATATCCGGACCAAAAAGCACAAACAGCCAAGCGGCAATTACCCAAGTGAAAATCGTGATCGTCTTCAGGTACATGGCAAAATTATCTCTGGTGGGGATGCCGTTTTCGGTAAAATAAGCATCAACCCGTTTATTCAATTCCTTTCTAAAACCCTGATTTTCAGTAAAAGTTACTCGCATTCCTAATTTTTGTCCTAGAAGTTGATATGACGGCTATTTGTGGCAGCTCAGAGTGAATTTATGAGTCTTGTACTGGTTTGCTAAGGCTGTCTCACTATAACTGATAATTTCTCATCAGTCCCTGTCCCTCATCTATTGTCAGAGAAAGAGGTGCGCTTGGCAAGGCAATCGCTCAATTTGTTTGCTACTCTTGCAGAAAATCCTCGGTTTTTACCTAATCAGATATCAGATACCTGTAGCCGGTGATAGAAATGAGCGTTAGGTACTTTTATACTACTATTAAAGCGATTGAAGGCGATCGAGTTTTCTGGTGCGAAGTGCCACAATTAAGAAAATCGATCAATGCGATCGCTCGAAGCGTGGCCGATGATGAAGCGGTATATCTTTATCTGTGGCAATGGTTACAGAATGAGCCTAATAACCAATTAGTCAAGTCTCATTGGATGGTTTTTTTACAATATCGCTCCTCTATGGTAACTCAAAGGGTCTATAAAAATGTTGGCCATCGGATCGATGCTGATTATGAAACCCTATTCTACTATTTGCTGAATTTGCTTTCTACGGCAATCATTAATAATCCTAGCAATTTTTACGGTAATTTTCAGGATCAAAAGACCAAACCAGGATTTTTTCGCTTAATCTTGGGAAAATGGACAGATAAAAAATTGAGAAATACTCTCTATAATTTCCTGCGAGGAGAGTATAAAACTATCGGCAGGACTAATCTCGGTATAGTCAGTCTTTTTAGTGCAAATAAAATTCAAAAAGTTTTACGAACATCGGGTATCTTTAACGAGAATCATCTGCTAATATTTAACTGTTTTCGAGAGGTAAAAAAAGCTTCTCTTAGATCATTGGATAAGTGGCAAGAGGAGGATTGGCAACAAGTAATCGATCGCTTGCAGCAGTTACAACCGCAAGTTATTCTCACCGTTGAGGAAGTGCAAGCAAAACTCAATCAAATAGGGGAGATAATGCGTAATCATATCGATCCTTCTTACTCTAGATTTGAGCTTAATAATTATGACGATAATAGCAATTACTTTTGGGAAAATCTCCCCGGTCAGAAGCCAAGTAAAGATTTACTCCAACAGCAAGAAATCCAGGAAGATATTAATAAGTTATTAATCACTCTTGAGGATGAAGTTAAACAGATTGCATATTGTTACTATCATCAAAAGATGACGCAAGCACAGATCGCTAATCGATTGGGAGTTCATTCATCTACTATTAGTCGAGAAATAACCCAATTATGTAAAAAAATTTATCAGCTACTCTGTGCAAGGGAAGGCAAAGATTGCCCTATTTTGTTAAATGAGATTCAATTAGAATCTCGGCAAAAACAAGAGATCGATGCTTATCTAAAATATTTTTGTCAGTCCTACTTAACTCAAATCTAATCTGTTAGGAGATACCATGAAAGTCAACCTCGATATTTTGCAACAAATTAACCCGAAATCCCTTTGGCTAACTTTTTCGGAAACAGAGATTAAACAAGCTCGATCGATTCTCAGTCAATACTCTAATCAAACCGCCAAAAATCAGGCTTTGATTAATTACTTGGTGCAAATATGCTTAAGCAATTGGCTGAAAGATAATCTTGATTGTTCCATTCAAATAATACCCGAAAACCATCAGTATCTTTGGGAGTTTATTAACGGGTTTACTTGGCAAATTCAAGATAAAAAAGTGACTACTATTCCCAGTCAAGCGATTGACATTGAGGGATTGACAATAGAGCAAGAATGGGTTGATATTCCCGATTTAGCGGCAGATTTTTATCTAGGGGTGCAGGTAGATTTAGCAGAAAAATTTCTCAATATCTGGGGTTTTATATCCAGAAAAGATGTTAAAAATCTCGCAGAATACGATTCAATTTACCATCAATATTATTTGGACAGTGAGCAAATTATTGATGATTTAGATATTCTTTGGCAGAGTTGTTTAGAGGGAGAGAGTGAACAAGGAAAACTCGAATCTTTAGCAAACTTATCGCCAGCAACAGCAGAAAATTTAATTAAAAAGTTAGGTCAAGTTTCACCCTATTCTCCGAGATTAGATGTTAGTTTTCAGCAATGGTTAGCTTTGTTGAATAATCAACAATGGCGAGAAAAACTTTATCAGCAGCGTTTAGAGGTAATCCCCACAAAACTGGGTCAATGGTTGCAGGGAATTATTACAGAGAAATGGCAGGAAATCCTCAGCACTATCGACAATTATCGTCCAATTAATCCGGGTTTTTTGTTGGCTGCTGAAAAAGTCAGCAGCCGAGAATCTCCAGCAGATATTCAGCGAGAAATTAGACAACTGTATGCTAGTCAAAAAGAGGTGGAATTTTCGGAACATTTAACCCCAGAGGAAGCTTTAGCAAAACTACAACATCAAACCCAAGATGACACTATTCGCTGGCAAGCGGCCGAATATCTCTGGAATATTGATCCTCATTATCCCAATGCTGCTATCCGCAAAATGCTCGATGTGGGTAGTCAATTAATGGGTTATAAAATCGCTTTAATGGTGGGAGTTTTATCGACCAGTCACCAGAGAATTGCTGTCTTAATTCGTGCCTATGCCATGGACAATTTTGCCAAGCTACCCCCCGGTTTATCTTTGCAAATTAGCGATGAAATAGGCCAATTAATCCCCAGTTTAGAAGCAATAGCAAGGGAGAAACCCCTAGATAGCTATCTGCAACTTTATTTTCTAGCTGATGCCGACGATCGCTTTAATGTTAACCTAAGTTTAGGGGATAGTAGCATTACCGAGCAGTTTAGTATTTAATAGAGATAGCAGAAAATGTCAAGGGTAAAGACATGAGCAGAGTTGTGATTTTGAAAATTGGTGATGGCAGTTTTGAAACGGGATTTTCCGTCACTCTAGAAATTCGTGACAATCATCTCTTGATAGCACCTTTTGCCGAGGGTACATTAGTCCCTAACCTTGACATTGCTGACGCTTTGCAAAATTATCGTCGAGCTTATTATCATTGGGTAGCAAGTCAACCCAGTTTAGGAATTACCGTTCCTCATAGTATGATCACCCATGCAGCGGTAGGTGATCCTAGAGAAAACCTCAGAAAAGCCACTAAAACTTTAAAAGATAGCTTAAATGAATGGCTAAATTCCAGTTCTCTGAGTTCGATACAAAATCATATCTTGTTTCATATAGGTACTGAGTCAGAAGTAAGATTTTTTATCCAAACTACCCACTTTGATTTACAACAAATTCCCTGGGAGTGTTGGAATTTTTTACGGGATTGGTGGAATGATGTGGAAATTGCTCTTACTATCCAGAGAAATCCTCCGATAATTAACCTTACTCCTCCGATTAAGGTTTTAGTAATTTTGGGTAATATTGACATCGAAAACGAGCGTAATTCCCTGTGTTTATCCAGTTTGCAAACGGCACTAGGAAACCCAGATAAGGTTTATATACAAATATTAAGTCCTAGTTCAGAAGTTCCTCTTTCAACGATAAATATTCAGAATGAGTTGATCAAAAATCCATGGGATATTGTAGTTTATTTAGGTCATAGTCAAACCAGTAGCGACGGACACGATGGAGTTTTTATCATTGATAATGATACGGCTTTATCTCCTGAACATAACTTAAGAAATTCCCTAAAAATAGCTGTTAAAAAAGGTTTAAAACTTGTTATCTGTAATTCCTGCGATGGGTTAGGTATTGGTCGTCAGTTGGCTAATATCGGAGTACCCCATATTATTGTTATGAAAGAACCCATCGCCGTGCGGGTTGCTTTGAGATTTCTAGAAGTTTTTCTTCCCAATTTTCTTGAACATAAATCCCTACAAGAATCCTTAACAATCGCTCGACAAGAATTAAGATTACACGAATTTGAGGTGGATGCTGCTAGTTCTTCTTTGCTGCCTCGTTTGATAGAAAATCCTGAAGAACCACCGTTAATTTTACCTTTACCCCCTGAAAATAAGGGAAAAAATCATGAGCCAAGTTGGCCTGTACGTCTATTGCGTCACTGGAAACAAGCTCTGTTATTTATTTTAAGTATTCTGGTAATTTTATCAGTTTTATATTGGGGAGGAGTATTTTCCGATGATGCTAGTAAATACCCAGAAATTAGCTTAGGTGAAGAAATATTATTAAAGACAAACCGACAAGATAACATTATTGAACAGGGAAGACAAGCTTTTAAAAACAAAGAATATAAACAAGCAATTCAGCTTTTTAAACAATCCCTTGATCGCTTGCCCAATAATCCAGAGATTCGCATCTATTATAATAACGCTCGTGCGGCCTATCAAGACAGAAATCCCTTAAAAATTGCCACCAGTGTTCCTCTTGGTAATAATCCAGAAATTGCTCAGGAAATTTTACGAGGTATTGCTTTATTGCAACAGGAGTTAAACGATGAACAGGCCAACAACCCCGATTTTCACTTTCTACAGGTACTGGTCGCTAATGATAATAATAGCCCCGAAGATGCCAAAGATCGAGCCGAAAAATTTGTTAAAGATCCGTCAATCATAGCAGTGGTTGGTCATAATGCTTCTGCTGCTAGTGAAGCGGCCAAAGATATCTATGTACCAGGGAAAATTGTTGCCCTATCTCCCACCAGCTTTTCCCCGAAAATCTCTGGCAATGGCTATATATATAAAATGGTTCCCGATCTGGAAACTTTTGCCACAACCTTAAGTGAATATATCCGCGAACAAACTGACAAGCTAATTATCCAAAACCCCACTAATTTAATTTGTTATGATAATCGCTCTGGGGATAATTATAACTTCGCTAAAAAATATAAAAACATTCTCCTCGGTCAGCACTTTCAAAAAGTCATTAAAGATGCAGATTTTGACTGCAATATCGAGCCAAAAAATAATTTAGATGAACAGGAAATTTATCAAAAAATCGCTCAATATCAAGTAAATATTCTCATGGTTGCTCCCTATGTTAATGATCTGAAAAGAGCCGTCAGTATCTTTAAGCAACGTCCCGCACAACAGTTAAACTTAGTAACTTTAGGTTCACCCACTTTTCAAAGTTATCTCACCCTTGCAGAAGGTGAACAGGGGGTAGAAAATTTAGTTATCACCGTGCCTTGGTATGATCTCACACGAGATAATTATATCCACAGTTTTTGGCAAAATAAGATCAATGTTTGGCGCACTCCCATGGCCTACGATTCGACTAAAGTTATCCTCACCGCTTTGCGAAAGTTATACCAACAAGGACAAAAATTCGATCGAGAATCATTAAATCAAGTTTTAAGAAACGATTTTTCTATTGAAGGAATGACTGGCACTGTTAGATTCGATGAGAATGGTGTCCGCAACATGAATAATAATCCTGATGAGCGCCGCTACTTGATTCTACAGGTCAAAAATGGTCAATTTGTCCCCCTCGCTCCCATTAAATCTGCCGGTCCAGTCTAAACCTTCCTATCCTTGTCAAGACTTTTTACAAAACTTAACCTTATCCACTGCATTAAAGTTGACCATCACTCCTAATTAACAGGTAACACCTCTAGGAGACAAACGGCATGAAATTGTTAAAAAAATTAACCCCAAAAGCCTTGATTTTTTGGCTGATCGGTGATAAGGCAGGAAATTCTCTCGTTGCGATCTGGAATTGGTTGTGGGGTATTCCCATCGAATCCGGCGGCAAAATTGCCGTAGAATCGGCCAGAGAATCCCTAGAATCGATGCAAAAATCCCTAGCGGAATTAACAGAATCGGTGGCGCAAGTAGTAGCAGCCCAGCAATCGGCCCAAGCACAATACGAGGCAAAAAAACAGGAACACACAAACTACTTGCAACAGGCTGTCACCGCTCAAAAAAAAGGTCTTCAAGAAGCGGCAAGACTAGCTATGGTTAAGGTTCTCTCCCTAGAAAAAATTCTATCCGCCATGAAAGATCGGGTCGATAATGCCGAAAAAGTAGTCATTGCTGCTAAGGAAAAACTTCGCCAAGAGCAGGAAAAAATCGAACATTATAAATTAGAAATGAGCAACTTAAAAGCGATTAGTTCCATGAATGAGGCTTTAGGCAAAATAAACGAATTTGATAGTAGTCTCAACCTCAATAACTCCCGCGATCGCTTTGAGGATGCCAATGAAGCGATTAAAGACCGTTATCGAAAAGAAAACGCCTATAGTGAATTAAGCGAGAACTATAGCGAGAAATTAGCTCAAGAAATCGATTTCTTAAGCCTTGATGACGAAATTAACCGCCGTTTAGCCGAATTCAATCAGCAAAGTTAAGGAGTAAAGCAATGACAAAGACTGGCAAAAAAGCGAGCTTACCGCCAATTTTCTATATTTTACTGGGGTTGATCGGTTGGTTTCTTTTTCCTCAAATATTGGCAATATTTGCCCCAAAAGCCGATAATAATCCCCGCATGAGTTACGGCAATCATCTCCTGATCAAAACTAATTCTAACACCACCAAAGAATCAGCGATCGCTGCCATTGCTCAAGGTGATCACCAAGAAGCAGAGCAACTCCTGCAAAAATCCCTCGCTCAACATCCCAACGATCCCGAAAGCGTAATTTATCTAAGCAACCTGCAAACTGGCTCAAATCCCTTCAAAATCGCCGTTATTGTGCCAGCAACAACTAATCCCAACGTCGCTCAGGAAATATTGCGAGGAGTCGCCAGCGCACAAACCCAGATCAATCAACAGGGAGGGATCAACGGCAGAAAACTGATGGTTATCGTGGTTAATGACGATAATCAGCCGCAGATATCGAAAGAGGTAGCCAGTGAATTAGTCAAAAATCCCGATATTATCGCTGTTATCGGTCATAATGCCTCCGATGCCAGTTTAGCCGCCGCTCCCATCTACGAAAAAGGCGGTTTGGTGATGATTTCTCCCACCTCCCTGGCTAATAATCTCTCCGGTGCGGGAAATTATATCTTTCGTCTGGTGGCTTCTAACGGCAAAATTACGGAAACCTTAGCAAATTACATAGTAAATACAGCTAAAGTCCGAAAAATTGCTTTTTGCTACGATTCTCAAGCTCCTGATAATATTTCCTTTAAAGATGAGTTGATGGCTAATGTGGCGAAAAAAGGCGGTCAAATTGTGCCGATTGTCTGCGATCTGAGTGTACCCAATTTTAAGGCCGATCAAGCCCTTAATCAGGCGATTTCTGGGGGTGCTAACGGCCTATTTGTCGTTGCTCATGTTGATCGTCTCGATCCCGTTTTTGAGGTTATTCGCTCCAATCGTCAGCGTTTGCCTCTGTTTAGTAGTCCCACCCTCTACAATATTCGCACCCTCGAAGATGGCGGCAAAAACGCCCAAGGTTTAACCCTTGCCGCACCCTGGCACCCCTCGGTTAACCAGACTTTTGCCAATCTTATGCAGGAACAGTGGCGCGGTCCGGTTAGTTGGCGCACAGCCACCAGTTTTGACGCTACACGGGTGATTATTGCCGGTTTAAGGGAAAATACTCAACGTCAGGGCCTACAGTCCAGGCTGCGCTCCGGGAATTTTCATCAAACAGGGGCCACCGGAAAAATTAGCTTTGATCCTAATACTGGCGATCGCATTGGTCAACCGGTCTTAATTCAAGTGCAATCAACTCCCTCCGGTGAGCAGTTTGTCCCTTTACCTTGAAAAGTCCCCAGTCCACCAAAGTCGGGAGAGTTGCCAACTCTCCCCCCCAAAAAATGAGCAAAAATTACAATTATTTCAATGTTCAACCCTGAGAAAGAAATGAATGGCTAATATGTTAAAATATGCCTAAGTAGGTAGGTTTTAAAAATTGTCAGATTCCCCCTTATTAAGGGGAGCAGGGGGCATCCGCACCCCCCTTATTAAGGGGGGCAGGGGGGATCAAAGGCAAAATCTATCTTCAATTAAATTATAACTACTTACTTATGGATATCGTTATTATCGAAGATGAAATTGAAATCGCCCATTTGATTCAGCAAACTTTAGAGCGGGAGTCCTTTACTTGTCATCTGGCTTATAATGGTAGGGTAGGACTAGAACTTTTTTATCAAAAGCAACCAGAATTAGTTATTTTAGATTTAATGTTACCCGAATTAGACGGACTAGAATTGTGTGCTAGAATTCGCCAAAAACCCGGGACAAAAGACCCCTATATTTTAATGTTAACCGCTAGAGGAGAAGAAATTGATCGCATTATCGGCCTATCTACGGGAGCCGACGATTATATGGTAAAACCCTTTAGTCCCCGGGAATTAACCGCTCGCGTAAGAGCCTTATTAAGACGTAGTTTAAGACACGATAGTCAACCCCAACAACTCCATCGCAGCCGTCATTTTATTATCGACTTAGATCAACATTCTGCTCTTCGTAAATTGGAAGGAATGCCAGAGGAAACCCTCGATTTAACCACCTTAGAATTTAATTTATTAGCTACCTTTGTCAGTTATCCCAATCGCGTCTGGAGTCGCACCCAATTAATCGATAATCTCTGGGGAAATGATTTTTTTGGCGATGAAAGGGTAGTAGATACCCATATCCGACGCTTACGCAAAAAAGTAGAACCCGATCCTGCTAATCCTATCTTTATCAAAACTGTAGTCGGTGTCGGTTATAAATTTGAGGATGACATTATTTAGGGTCTGCTGAAAAAGTTTGTTGGTGGGGTTAGTAGTCAGGAGTCGGGAGTCAGTATTCAGGAGGCAGTATTCAGGAGATCAGTAGCTGGTTATAATTAAATTAAAAATAGATTTTAGGTTCGATCCCCCCTTAGTCCTAGGGTGAATTCATAGTAGGGTTGATTCATGAATCAACCCTACCCTTAGTCCTCCCTTGATAAGGGTGGTGTCTGATAATTTTTAACGCCTACCTACTTAGGAGATGGCTTTTATTTATTCTCCCCCCACACCCCACACCCCACACCCCAACCCTAATAAAAAATTCTCCCTAAAGGCATTTAAGCAGTCTTTAACCCTTATGTGCTACAATTTTTGAAGATTTTGCCATTCATTTAGGTTCAATCAGGGATCACAGCCTTTTCAGGGAAATTTTATGACAAGTAACTACGGCGCGGAACAGATACAAGTTCTCGAAGGGTTAGAACCAGTCAGGAAGCGGCCGGGGATGTATATCGGTACGACCGGGCCGCGGGGACTACATCATTTAGTCTATGAAGTGGTGGACAACTCGATCGATGAGGCCCTAGCGGGTTACTGTACTCATATCGAAGTGGATATCAAGGCCGATGGTTCCGTCAGCGTCACCGACGATGGCCGGGGTATTCCCACCGATGTTCACCCCACCACGGGTAAATCTGCCCTCGAAACCGTTCTCACTATACTTCATGCCGGCGGTAAATTTGGCAGTGGTGGTTATAAAGTGTCGGGAGGGTTACACGGAGTCGGGATTTCCGTCGTTAATGCCCTTTCTGCATGGGTCGATGTCACCGTC
This sequence comes from Microcystis sp. 49638_E5, assembly GCF_021300285.1. Classification (NCBI taxonomy): domain Bacteria; kingdom Bacillati; phylum Cyanobacteriota; class Cyanophyceae; order Chroococcales; family Microcystaceae; genus Microcystis; species Microcystis sp. 49638_E5. The sequence goes on from NZ_JAJTDH010000028.1 coordinate 33,826, forward strand.
TGGCGCGATCATAAAGTACATACCCAACGCTACGAAAGAGGTATCCCCGTCACAGAATTGGTCAGCAGTCCAGGTCAAGAGGAAAAAACGGGAACTAGGGTTAATTTCCTGCCAGACACCGAAATTTTTAGCCAAGGCATCGAATTTGATTACAGTACCCTCTCCGGACGTTTACGAGAACTAGCCTACTTAAATGCTGGTGTTAAAATCACCTTTAGCGATTACCGTCCCGAAGAACCCCACATCGAAACCTATTGTTATGAGGGGGGTATTAAAGAATACGTCGCCTATATGTGTCGGGAAAAAGAAACCCTGCACAAAGATATTATCTATGTATCGGGGGAAAAGAACGGAATTAATATCGAAGTGGCGTTTCAGTGGTGTATAGATGCCTATAGCGACAATATTCTCGGTTTTGCTAATAATATCCGCACCATTGACGGGGGAACTCATCTAGAGGGACTAAAGGCAGTCCTGACCCGTACTTTAAATAATGTTGCTCGTAAACGCAATAAAATTAAAGAAAACGAGCCTAATCTAGCGGGGGAAAACGTCCGCGAGGGTTTAACCGCCGTTATTTCCGTAAAAGTCCCCGAACCGGAATTCGAGGGCCAAACCAAGACCAAATTGGGTAACACCGAAGTCCGGGGTATTGTTGATTCCCTGGTGGGGGAAACTCTCAACGAATACTTAGAACAAAATCCCCAAGTGGCCGACACGATTATCGAAAAAGCAGTACAAGCGTACAAAGCGGCGGAAGCGGCCCGTCGGGCCCGGGACTTAGTACGACGGAAATCGGTCTTGGAATCCTCACCTTTACCTGGTAAATTGGCTGATTGTAGCGAAAGAGACCCAGAAAAGTCAGAAATTTACATCGTCGAAGGGGACAGCGCCGGCGGTTGTTTTCATGGTGATACAGAAATCGCCCTTGTCGATGGACGCAACCTCAGTTTTAAACAGCTAGTGACCGAACAAGCCCAAGGAAAGGAACATTTTTGTTATACCATTCGTGACAATGGCACGATCGGGGTTGAACGAATTATTAATGCCCGCATCACCAAAAAAGACGCAGAAGTAATTAAAATTACTCTCGATCATGGTGAAGCGATTATTTGTACTCCTGACCATCTTTTCCTGTTAAGAGATGGTAGCTATAAACCTGCTGCGGCTTTAACTCCAGAAGATGCTTTAATGCCTTTGTATCGGAAATTGTCCGCTCTTCATGACCCCGGAATCACCATTAGCGGTTATGAAATGGTCTGGAATCCCGCTTCCGATTCTTGGTTGTTCACTCATGCGATCGCTGATTGGTATAATCGTTGGCAGGGAATTAACACAATCAAGAAAACTTACTATCAAAAAACCCTAGCGACCTTAAAGCAAATTGAGATCGATCGAGGTTATATTGATTTGGAAGCTTATCAAAAATATCGGCTTCAGACGCGGGATAAATCAATATTGCGATTTGATTCTTTTTGTGATCGCTACTTTGATGGTGATAAAAATAAAGCCTTAGAAGCGGTGGCTAATTACAATCATCGAGTTGTGGCGATCGAGCGATTAGAAACAAGATTCGATGTCTATGATATCGAGGTTCCTCATACCCATAACTTTGCCCTTGCTTCCGGCGTTTTCGTCCATAACAGTGCCAAACAGGGGCGTGATCGTCGTTTTCAAGCGATTCTACCTCTGCGGGGAAAAATCCTCAATATCGAAAAAACCGATGATGCCAAAATCTACAAAAATACGGAAATTCAATCCTTAATTACCGCCCTCGGTTTAGGGATTAAAGGAGAAGATTTCGATCCCTCACAATTGCGCTATCATCGCATTGTTTTAATGACTGATGCTGATGTGGATGGCGCCCACATCCGAACTTTGTTGTTAACTTTCTTCTATCGTTATCAGAAGAATTTAATTGACCAAGGTTATGTATATATCGCCTGTCCTCCTCTCTATAAATTGGAACGCGGTAAAAATCATTCCTACTGCTATAGCGATCGAGAATTACAGCAAAAGATAGCGGAATTTCCCTCCAATGCTAACTACACAATCCAACGTTTTAAAGGGTTAGGAGAAATGATGCCCCAACAACTTTGGGATACTACTATGAATCCCGAAACTCGCACTTTAAAACGGGTGGAAATCGAAGACGCAGCCAAAGCAGAGGAATTATTTACCATTCTTATGGGCGATCGAGTTGCCCCCCGGCGAGAATTTATCGAAACCCACGGACCGCGTTTAAATCTTACGGATTTGGACATTTAAACGGTAACTTGGGGCTGTGTTAGTCTAGGCTAATACAGCCCCCGATAAAATCCCTAAATCCAGTTACTAATCGGAGGGTTAGGGATTCAAGGAACCCGGGGCGCATTCCAGAACTTCATCGAAAAAATCAGCCGGCAGCGGTGGATTATCGGGGTCTTCTAGGGCGTTTTTGGCAATTTCCGCCTCACTCATCCCTTTAACTTTCTCCCAGTTCGTTTTGCCTTTCAAATTCGCCCACTGTTCGCGGGTGACTCTGGTAATATGTTCTTCGTTCACGGTTGTTAGCCCTCCTAACACTAATTATTCGACGAACCGAGCCACGCCATGTATAAACCACCACCAAAACGATATTATCGATTGTACCCACTAGAATCACTCGAATTTCGCCGTAATTCTGACGGGTATCCACGCGCTCAATTATTGGACCCCTAAAAATCGCTTCCAGGTCGGCGAAATCTATGCCGTGTTTTTCTATATTAGCCTGACGCTTATTTTCATCCCACTCGAAAAGTTGCGGGGTCGTCATTGATGTCGCCGTTGAGGATAACTACCTGGGATCGATCGAAATGGGATTTAATAAAAATAAGGCCGCATGACTAGCCATTTCTTCTGATAAATAAATCTTTTTATACTTAATAATCCCCGTTTCTAGAAAAGAATCCCTTAAAATGGCTTTTGTCCCACTATTAAAGTCAGCTTCGTAAAAAACTTCCTTAATTCCCGAAGAAATAATTAGTTTCAAGCAGGAAATACAGGGTTCTAAAGTAACGTAGATACTAGCACCTTGGGTAGAAATACCGTGTTTAGCCGCTTGAGCGATCGCATTAGCTTCAGCATGAATTGCCCGAGAGGGAATTTCTCCAGATTCTCGACAGGTTCCCAAACCGGGATAACAAAAACCCTGGGCAGTACAATGAACCGTTCCCGATGGGGAACCATTGTACCCCGTAGCTAAAACCTGCCGATCTTTGACAATTACCGCACCGACGGGAAAAGCTAAACAGGTGGATCTGGTGGCGGCTAATTTAGCGATCATTAAAAAATATTCGTCCCAAGTCGGTCTTTTTTCTTCAGAGTTGATCACGGTTTTATACCAAGCTAGAAAAAGCGAAAAAGAGGGAGTTATCTCTGATAGCTTATCATTAGATGACCTCTAAACCAATTACAATTAAAGCATCACCCCCACCAGCAATCCCATGGCCAATAGCGACAAGTAAACCAGCTAGTACACCGAATCAAGCAACAGTTTTAAGCTGATTCATCTTTATTTATCTTAGGAAGTGGCAGGTAGAGGAGATGTGGGGGGGACATTTCAGTTATCAGTGATCAGTTTAGCTTAATGTTACTTAAAACTCAGTGGTTAATAGTCACCAGCCTCTTCTAACTGCTCACTGCTCACTGATTAATGCCTAGCATAAAAACGACAAAAAACTCGAAAGTTAATAATAATTTAAATAATTTGACTGCTTGAGAATAATTGAGATTTTGGCCGATAGCTAAACCCTGACAACCAGAAAAATAACAGAAATTCTTAAGAAGCCAAAGGGGTTAAATCCCCAGAGAGAGCATTGTAGAATGAAGCGGTTAGTTATCTACTAGAAGAGAGGACTTTTCCGTCCCAGCCAAACAATTCTCTTGAAATCTTTAACCCAAATTGCCAAGGAGACTGAGTTTTAATGTCTGTTAATTTTCTAGGAGTTGGTTTGTTTCACCCTCTGCTGACCCCTTATCTCGCCCTCCATATTCCTGACGGCTTTTTGAGTCCATCGGTGAGTCTATTTACTTGGATAATTGCCGTCGTCCTGATTAGCTTTTCTCTCAAAAAAGTGCGCGGTCACTACGCTGAACGGGCTGTACCTTTGATGGGAGTTTGTGCCGCCTTCATTTTTGCCGCCCAGATGATTAATTTTCCCATTCCGGGGGGAACCTCCGGACATTTGTTAGGGGGGACTCTCGCGGGGGTTTTACTCGGTCCCTGGGCGGGTTCTCTGGTGATGGCGGTGGTTTTTATTGTTCAAGCTTTATTTTTTCAAGATGGCGGTTTAACGGTTTTAGGGGCAAATATCGTCAATATGGGTCTGATCGGGACTTTTGGCGGTTATTATCTCTATCTGGGGATTAGAAAAGCCCTCGGTTTTCATAGTTGGCGCAGTATGGCGATCGCAGTTGCCGTCGCTGCTTGGACAAGTGTGGTGGTAGCCGCGTTGTTTTGCGCCCTGCAATTGGCTTTATCGGGGACTGTACCGCCTTTAGTCGCCCTTTTTGCCATGTTATCTTGGCATATCCTCATCGGTATCGGGGAAGCGGTGATTACCGTTTTCGCTGTCGGTTATATCTGGCGAACTCGTCCCGATCTCCTCTACGATCCGCCCCATTCCGTTAATACTTCTGTTTCCCCTTCCTAAGCTTCTCGTCAATAAAGCAATTAATTCGATGAATATTCGCAGAAATAGCCAATTTTTTCTGATTGGTCTGGTATGCTCCCTAATTGTTGCCGTTTTTCTTTCTCCCTTTGCCAGTCCCGATCCCGACGGACTCGATCGAGTGGCGGAAGACTTGCAATTTAGCCAAAAAGAAGACCCCAACGCCCTCGGTAATCAATTACCCTTCGCCCGAATTTTTGATGGTTATGCCCTCAAAGGTGTTCCCGAAGGTGTCGCCACTCCCCTCGCAGGTTTTCTGGGAACTCTTGCCACTTTCGGCATCGCTTGGGGTATCGGTAAATTAGTGATTCCAAAATCCCAAAATCAGGAGTAAGGAATCAGGAGTCGGGAGTGGGGCATTTAGCTGAAATTTCCCCAAATCCCTAAACCCCTAAACCCCTAAATCCCCTTTCTAACTGATAACTGATCACTGATAATTGATCACTGAATAAATGCTACACATTGCCACTTTTTTTCGCGAAAATGAGTGCCAAAATTGCGGTTTTTGGCAGAAACTCGCGCCCCATACCCGGGTTTTAGTGACTCTTTTGTTAGTTTTTGCCACAGCCTTAACTCCCAATGGTAGCTGGGAAACTTGGGGGATTTACGGATTAGGATTAATTATTTTAATTCTGATCAGTCGGGTGACTATTCTTGTACTTTTACGAAGAGTAGCGATCGAATTTGTCTTTATCAGTGTGGTTTTATTGGGAACTCTTTTTCGCGATGGCGGGGAAATTCTTTGGTCTTGGGGATTTTTGCGGATAACTAGCGCGGGATTGCTGGTTTTAGGCAGTGTAGCCCTAAAAGCTTTTCTCTGTCTTTGTACGGTCAATATTCTGGTTTTAACCACAGCGATTCCCGACCTGTTGCAAGCCTTAGTTACCCTGAAAACTCCCCCTTTATTGGTGGCAATTTTGGCTTCTATGTACCGTTATCTAGCTGTTTTGATCGCTGAATTTAATTCCATGCGAAGGGCAGCAATTGCGCGCAATTTAATGAGTAGTCCCCGATGGCAACGGTTGCTAGTGGGACACATGATCGGCGCTTTATTTATCCGTACCTACGAACGTGGCGATCGCATTTATCAAGCCATGTTATCGAGGGGTTACACCGGTTCCTTGCCTTCTATACGGGTTCCCCAAAGCAAGCTGAACGATTATCTCGCTATAATTTGCACAGTAATTCTGATCCTCTGGGGTCAAATGGTACATCTACTCAGTTAACACTCCCGTTGCCTAAACTTGAAGCTAGATTGACAACCTGTTGCAAAAAAAGCCGTCCTCCGCTACGCTAAAGGACGGGGAACCTTAAACCCAATTTTTCGGTAAAAGTCTCGTTTTTCATGCACCACAACCCGATTTTTATTGAAAACCTAGTTTATACCTATCCTGACGGCACAGAAGCGTTAAAAGGTATTAATTTAGCCATTGAAGCTACGGAAAAGGTGGCTTTGGTAGGGGCCAATGGATCGGGAAAATCCACCTTATTACTGCATTTTAACGGTATTCTCCCGCCGCAAACCGGTAGAATCACCGTCGGTCCGTACCAAGTTAAACCGGAGAATTTAGAAAATATCCGCAATTTTGTCGGTTTAGTCTTCCAAAACCCCGACGATCAGCTATTTATGCCCACTGTCTGGGAAGATGTGACTTTTGGACCGATGAATCAGGGTATTCGGGGAGAGGATTTAAACCATCGCTGTCATCATGCTTTACACGCGGTGGGATTGGATTCCCAGCATTACGGTAAGAGAAACAGTCAGAATCTATCGGGGGGTGAAAAAAAACGCGTGGCTATTGCGGGGGTTTTAGCCATGTTGCCGCAGGTATTAGTTTTTGATGAACCTAGCGCCCAACTGGATCCCCGGTCCCGTCGGCAATTAATACAACTGTTGGCCACTTTACCCCAAACTCAAGTGATCGCCACCCATGATCTCGATCTGGCTTTAGAACTATGCGATCGCACGGTGGTTTTAAGTCGTGGTCAGGTGGTGGGAGAGGGAGAAACCGCTAAGATTTTAAGTAATCGGGAATTTTTGGAAGAACACGACCTGGAAACACCCCTTTGTTATAGTCGTCCCTACTGTGCGATCGCTGATGCCCCCTCTACTGACGTCTGATGCACAATTTTGAGATTTATTATCGGTTTCTTGCATAGAAGAGAGGACAAAAGCGAGCAAGTCTGACATTCTTAGGATAGGTAGCACGAAAATCGAGGCCATTTCTCACGATGCAAGCTCTGCTAGAAAAAGCTCAGATAGCGTTGAATAAAAAGGACTGGGAGACAGTAAACGCCAGCATACAGCGACTTTTAAACCAAAAAGATGCGATTGAACCGATTATTAACGATGAAATCCTCGATTTAGCCCTAGAAGCCTTACAAAAATGCGATTTTCAACAGCGATGGGAGATAGCTAAACTATTTCCTCAAATCGGTCAACCGGCGATCGCTCCTTTAATTGCCCTGTTAGAATCCGAGGAACAAGATGGGGAAATGCGCTGGTTTCTGGCGAGAATTCTCAGTCAATTTGACGATCGAGCCTGTATTCTCGCTCTCAGTCAATTATTGCAAAGATCGGAGGAGGAGGAACTCAGCCAAATGGCTGCGGCTGCTTTAGCTAATATCGGCAGTTCTGCCATCTCTAGTTTAGGACAATTACTGTCCGACTCGAACAGGCGTTTTTTAGCCGTACAAGCTTTATCACAAATTCGCCGGCCAGAAATTATCGAACCGCTTTTAACCGTAGTTAAGGATGAATCTAGCGCCATTCGGTCCATGGCGATCGAAGCTTTAAGCAGTTTTCACCATCCCCAGATTACTGCGATTATCCTCGATGCTTTACAGGATCCAGCCATCGAGGTGCGACGGGAAGCAATTAAAGCTAGTAGTTACCTAGGGACGAATTATCCCCAAGCAGATTTAGTTAACCATCTGCAACCGCTGTTATTCGATATCCACCTTGATATCTGTCAAGAAACTGCGATCGCTCTCGGTCGTATCGGCACAGCAACCTCAGCTAAAGCTTTAAATCCACTGCTGCAATCTTCCTTAACTCCCGATAGTTTAAAATTAACTGTAGTACGAGCCTTGGGCTGGATCGAGGACGGAGAAGCTTTAAATTACCTAGAAAAAGCTTTATATAGCGAAAATGTCTTGATTTGTCGGGAAATTATCGCTATTCTCGGCCGGCAAACCTGCCAGAAATTACGCCGACAAGCAGGGGAAATTCTCGGTAATTTTTATCACTCCCGTCCTGCGATCCTCGGTGATACAGGAGTTAAACAGTCTCTAGCGATCGCTTTAGGAGAATTAGATCGGGATAATAAAAGTATTTTGCTGACTTTAGCAGCCGATGGGGAGGCGATTGTCCGTCTCCATGCTCTCAGCGCCCTGAAAAAGCTAGATCATGGGACTATATAGCTAATTTACCGCTGCACAGATGTGGTGAATTTGTCAGTGATCCGCATCCATTTCCCCAAGGATAGCGTTTAATTTCTCCTGCGCTTCTTAAGCAAATTGGGCATTAATGGAAAAATTGAGGCTCTCTTATTCTTTGTGTGATAAGTTTAACTTATATATTAGTGATCGATCTTTGTGTCCTTTGTGTCTCTGTGGTTCGTTCCACTCACTGCCCCAAGACTGTATCTTAGAATACATTTTAGCCACCAAACCTAAGAGAGCCATCTATCTGATTAGTTAAAGCTAAAACATATCTTTCTACTATTACTGATCACTTACTAATAAATGATTCTAGCTGATAGCTGATAACTAAAAAACTGATTACTGATCACTGATCACTGATTTAAGGTCTTTGCAGGAAGATTAATTCTTCAACGGGGAGGAAATCATAGTATTGACCTTGATTGGCTAAAACTGCGATTAAATGGAGACGAGCATCGGGTTCAATGTGTAATCCTTCCCAGGGGACAGCAATTTCCAAACATTGATTAAAAGAAGCTTTGGCACTACTAGGAACTCGTTGCCAAGTAAAATATTCTTGAGCGAATTCTAACCAAGTAAATTCCGTGATTAAATTTATTCCTAGATGATGATGATAACCGTAATCGAGGGGCGATCGAGGGGGAATATCTGTTAGGGGAATTGGACTTTGCAGACGATGCACTTCATCATAATACCAATATAAATGCACTTCAGGCGGGATATCTTTGCCTAATTCTGCCCCCGGTTTCCAATCGAAACGCAGATAAAAATTGAGGTGATCCCAACCGAAAAAGAGTCTTTGCACTAAGGAAGTTCGGTGCATTGTACCACTGGAGCCGCCAATTTCGATCCGTCCAGCTTTATCCCAATCCTGTTCGTCCCCAAAACCGTCGATAATGGGGTGAATGAAAGCCATCGGACGATTACTTTGTTTATCCCCGTGTTCTTCCACCGGTTCGAGCAAATAGGAGGGAATTGGCTCATTTAAAGCTTGATAAAGAGTGATCAGGTGTTCGCGGAAAAGTTGATCAAAAATTGCGTCATGATTGGAAGAATGGCCATAACCAAACCACCAAAACCAATCGGAACCTTCCGCTGCATACAATGCTTCCCACGCGTCGGGGTTATTATCTTCCGTCGCTTCCGGGTGATTAGCGAGGGTTTGACGGGCTAAAATTAGATATTCCCAAGCTTTATTTTTAGCGGGATCGCCGATCCAAGTGGTAAAATTGGCATCGATCCAAGAGCCGCTATGAAGTTGATGGCTGGGGATTTTTGCATTAGCGGGAAAGCGATCGAGATATTCCGAGACGGTGACTAATTCGATCGCTTGGTGGTCGCTTAAAAGTTGATAAAGGTTCTCTAGGAAGGGTAAACCGTCTTGATGATAGTTTTCCCAACAGTTTTCGCCATCTAGCGCAATGGTAACTAACCAGGGTTTTTCTAGGGTCGTGGTTTCTGCGTTGGTTTTCAGTTGTTCGGCGATCGCTTCTAGGTGTTTAACTAAGTCTGTAGCGGCCTCTTGCGCTTTCATGCCACTATAGCTAAATCCGATCAGATCCGAGAGACGATGATCGCGGAAAACCATCGATAAATTGCCGTTGCTAGTTTCCAGACGGTAGGGACGATAAAGCAATTCCGGTTCGCTAATATTGCCTTTTTCGTCGCGATGAAAGTAATGTCCCAGGGACCAACCTAACACCCCCTCATCGGAACATAACCACTGAAAACCCTGTTTAGCGATTGCGGGGAGAATCGCGGGACTAACGGATTGTTCCGAGGGCCAAAGTCCTCGAGGATGTTTATCAAAGCGATCAATATAGATTTGCCAAGCTTTCTGGAGATGGCGCGAAATATCTTCAGGATAGCGGAAATATTGCCGAGGAAGGGTCATATTCGGCACTGCTACCCGGCCGGCTTCCGAGTTGGCCAGCAGGGGTAAAATTGGATGGGTGTAGGGACTGGTAATGATTTCTAGTTGTCCGGTTTCCTGCATTAACCGGTGTTGCGGCAAGATACGACGCAGAATTTGACGCTGTTTGGAGATAATTCGCTGGCGATCGCTTAAATTGAAATTTTTTCCCTGTTCTAACCAGGCAGCGATTTCCGGGTCACTGTGAAAGATAGGATCGATCCAAGCGAGGTTATGCCAAGCCAAGAGATCGCTATAATCTTGGAGATGCCAATGGCTAATACACCAACTATGACCGTTTTCTTGACGCTGTGCGTATAATTGGGCGTAACGGGGATGCGGATCGATCAGGGTACGATGGTTAGCATCGAAAAAGTGTTCGAGGATAAAGTGTTTTTGTGCCAGGGTTAATTGCGCTTCCGGGGTGACGGTGAGAGCAAGATAGGGGTCTATAGCTAGTCCGTTGACGTAATCCTCTAATTGCAGGATTAAAGAGGGGACAAGGTTGACAGTTTGATGTAATTTGGGAAAACGTTCTAGAATCAGGATTAAATCGAGATAATCTTTCACCCCATGCAGTCGCACCCAGGGTAAGCGATATTGTCCCGAAGCATCGGTGCGAGTTTGAGATGATTTGTAGAGGGGTTGGTGTTGATGCCAAATAAAAGCGACGTAGAGAGGATAGGCCATGATAATACCGAGGAAAAGTGCATATAACAGGCTTTAAAGCCGTTATATTAGATAATAATGGACAATAAAGCCCATTATAGATTCTTAAAAGTTGATTTCGGTCACTACCATAATCCTATCAACTGGTTTTGAGGGGGTATCGTCTCTTTGTATTTGTTAAAGGATCGGCTCCTCTAGTGGTGATTATTTGCAGTTCAGCAGTAGAATCCCTAATACTTAACCCCACTACCCTAGGTCAAAAAGCAAAATTTCCGAGTCTTCTAGAGATTGAATAGCCAAAGAGGTTTCGTCTCTAATTGCCGCTCCATCCCCCACTTGTAAATACACGCCATTCAGGGTTATTTGCCCTCTAGCCACCTGTAACCAGCCATAACGACCGGTAGCCAAAGAGTGGGTGAGGGACTGGCCTAGGGGCAAAATTCCCGCGTAGAGATTAACGTCTTGATGGACTTTAACCGCGTTGCCAGCACCGGTGGGAGAGGCGATTAATTGTAGGGTATGGGGAGAAAATTCGATCGCTTTTTGTTCATAACTGGGTTCTAGGTTTTTTTGGTCGGGAATAATCCAAATTTGCAGAAGATGGAGGGGATTAGTGGCAGAATGATTAAATTCACTGTGTTTTATCCCTGTTCCCGCGCTCATACGTTGAATTTCACCCTGTCGAATCAGGGAACCTGTGCCGAGACTGTCTTGGTGTTCTAGTTCTCCCTCCAAAACATAGGTTAAAATCTCCATATCCTGGTGTCCGTGGGTGTGAAATCCTTTTCCCCCAATCACTTTATCTTCGTTAATAACTCTGAGACTCCTAAAATTAATCTGTTGGGGATCATAATATTGGGCAAAAGAAAAAGTATGATGGGTATCTAACCAACCATAGTTAGCGTGGCCTCTTTCCTCAGCTTTGCGTATAGTAATCATCAGTTTTCCTCTTTTTTATCTCTATATTCCCAGTCTATAAAATATTGCCAAAGTTGCATATTCTTTAACCGCTTTCGCAGAAACCCTGAAACCGATTATTCTGCAAATGCACCAATTAGGAATTGAGAAAAATACTGGACTTTAAGGTTTTAAATTTCCTCCTCGAATAAACCAAGTAATTGTGGCGCTGGTAAAAGCAGTGATAGCGACAATAGCTATTTGTTTCCAGTTTTTTAATTCCCCAACTTTCTCGATTAAATCGGGAATTTTTTGGGTTAATACTGCTTGGGATTGAATTGTTCCTTCAATTTTAGCCGTGATAATTTTGACTTCCGTGATTTCTTTGTGTAGGTTAATAAATTGCTTGTTATTTTCTTCTCTCAGGGTTTCTAGTTGTTGGCGATTATCTTCCTTTAGCGTATCCATTTGCTTGCGGGTTTCTTCTCGCAGGGAAGTCATTTGCTCGCGGGTTTCTTCTCGCAGGGAAGTCATTTGCTCGCGGGTTTCTTCTCGCAGGGAAGTCATTTGCTCGCGGGTTTCTTCTCGCAGAGAAATCATTTGCTCGCGGTTTTCCTGTCGCATTGCCGAGAGTAAGTCTTTCAATTCTTGAATATCATTGCTGGTAACAGTAGTCATAGAATTAACCCCAAGAGAATCTATTTAACCGGCACTCTTTGATTTTATTATATTTCACCTACGCTAAAAAGGTCAAATTCATCAAATTTAATTACTTCGGAGTCAGGATAACGGGTATCAAAACGATAACTGATCACGGTTCCTTTTTCTGTATCTAAAATGCTAAAAACCGTCAGATCATTACTGGCAATATAGGGTAAAGGTTGATTAACCCAATCCACTAGAGGAGCAATGTTCGGGATAATTGCTGGTAATCCATTGGGATTACCGATGGCCGCATAATTTCTATCGAGAGGTACAGGACGTTTTTTATCCCCTAAATGAGCGCCATAACTATTACCAACGTTAGAAGATTCGAGAAAATTCATACCCTTAGAACTAAGAAAACGATTCCATAAATGAGAATGACCATAAAAAACCAAATTAACCTTGGCTGATTCTAATAAGGGAATTAGATCACGAATAATATAATCATTTTCTTGGGGATAATCATAACGTACTGATCTAACTTTTCCCGTGGCATCCCGTTCAATTGTCGGCACAGGATCGGTGTAGGGTGGCACGATATTTCCTCCTAGGGTATGGGGAGGATGATGAAACATGACTACTTTATATTTAGCCTTTTGAAATGCTGGACTATTTAACTCTTTTTCTAACCATTGATATTGAGGACTACCCTGAGCAATTGGCTCAAAAATATGCTGACCATAACCCCAGCGTTCGGGTCTATCTAAATCTCTTTGATTTTCGTAATATCTTCCCCTTGTACTGGGTTCTAAATTGGGATTTCTCCAGATATTAGTAACATATAAAACCACTAAACGAATATCGCCAAAGGTGAGAGAATAATATTTATTTTGAGGCAAAGAAAAAATTTCTTCGTAGGTTTCTGTGTTAAAAGCATTATTTTTCAACCATTTTTCATTAATTGCTGCTGTATCCTCTGCTAGTTGTTTAGCAATAAATTGAGGAATAGCATCTTCAAACTGTTCATTTAAACCTGTGGAATTAGAAAATCTGCCCATAACTTCATGATTACCAATAGCAGGAAATAAGGGGGCATTTTGAATAATTTTCCCCCCTTTATAAATAGTCTGAATACCATTCTTGGTAAGAGTATAATTAGCACGACCTTGTAAACAGGGAAAGAATGCCCCACCACGACTATCATCAAACCATTCGGAAGCTCGATCGGGTATATTAACTAAATCTCCTGCTAAAAAAACTGCATCCACCTGTCCAATAGTTTCAATAACTTTTTGTAAATTAGCGGCAGTCATAGGCATTAATTGATGATCGGAAGTGAGCAGAATTTTGAGATTAGTTCCTTTTTTGGGTCTTGGGGTAAGAGTATAAATATCACTTCTAATCGCCCTATTTTCCTGAAAACTGGTGACTTGATAGGGAATCCTTTCCCGCGGATTTAAATCAGTAATTTCGGCCTGATGTCGCCAGATTTCTCGCTCGCTTAAAGATTGATAAGCTTCAAGGGTTCTCGATTTGGCATCTTCTCTAACTCTAGTTAATTTGCTAGTACGAGCGAGGACCATTTTCTCTAGTTTTTCCCCGTAGCGCACCTGATGACCAGTGCCAAAAAATTCCGTAAACCAAATCACTTGTATTGATGTTTCGGTGGGTAATTGTAAAAAAGGTTCGGTTAAAAGTTGATCCTTGTTCATTGTCGCTAAAAGATAACTGCTGTACTGCATTTAAACAGTCTTAAGGAATAATTGAGATAGTCCACAGCTTAACCGGCAATAACTAGCAGATTCCCTATTTTATCGGCTAATCTAAAACCTTAGACTCTAACTGCTGCCGTTGCCAGAGATTTTGATAGACTCCGGGGACTGCGATTAACTCCTCGTGGGTTCCCATCTGGACAATTTCTCCGCGATCCATGACAAAAATGCGATCAGCAGTGGCAGCGGCCAATAATTGATGGGAGATAAAAATCACGGTTTTTTGGCTTTCTTGGGCGAGATTTTCCAAAATAGCCGTGGCCGTTTGATTATCGACGCTAGATAGGGCATCATCAAGGATTAAAATCGGTGCTTGGATGGCTAAAGCGCGCGCTAAAGAGACCCGTTGACGTTGACCCCCAGAAAGAGTAATCCCACGTTCTCCCACTAAAGTTCCGTATTTTTGCGGGAAATTCTCGATTTCCTCCTCAATTCTCGCTTGTTTGGCCGCCGATTTCACTGCTGGAAAATTCAGCAGCGGATCGCCGTAACGGATATTATCTTCGATGGTGGTACTAAATAAAAAACTTTCTTGGGGAACATAAGCGATCGCTTTTCGCAGATCTTCAAGAGCAATTTGAGTCACATCTTGATTATCAATAAATAACTGTCCCTCGGCAATATTCAATAGACGGGGAATAGCGTTAGCAAGGGTAGATTTTCCCGACCTGATCGCACCGACAACCGCTACTGTTTCCCCCGGATTAATGGTAAAAGAAAGAGATTTTAAGGCCGGTTCCCTAGCATCAGGATAGGAAAAAGTCAAGGCTTTGGCGGTAATTTTTCCTTGAATATTTTTTAAGTGAATACAATCGGCATTGTCTTTAATTTTAGCCTCGGCTAACAGGATAGTTTCTAGGCGATCAATACTCACTTCTCCCTGTTGGTAGGCAGTAATAGTAAAACCTAATAAAGCAGTAGGAAAAACTAATCTTTCCGCCAAAATTAACAGAGCAATAAAGTCCCCAATGGTGATATTACCCGCTATAATTTGTCTAGTACCCAGGGCAAGCAAGGCCAATAAACTTACATAGGCTAAAGCTTCAATCAGGGGAAAAAGAAAATTACGAGTCTGGACTAAATCTAAATTAGCCTGTAGTAATTCACGATTTCTTTGCTTAAATGCTAGGCGCTCGTTACCTTCTTGGGCATAGATTTTAATCAGAGTAATACCACTCATATCCTCTTGAATTAAATCGCTCAGATGTGAGAGTTTTTCTTGTACTTTTTTCTGTTGCCGCTGCAGACGACCACTAAATAACTGCACAGCAATTAACATCAAAGGATAGACAGAAATAGCGGCGATTGAAAGGGGAATATGAATCGCTAACATTACGGGCAAAGTTAAACCATAGGCAAAAAAAGTATTAGCCAAACTGAGCAAAGCAAAACCCACCAGACGACGGATATTATCCACATCGCTAGTGGCACGGTTGATTAAATCTCCTGAAGTTTGCCGCGAAAAATAGGCAGGTTCAAGGGTTAATAAATGCTGAAAGATTTTTTGTTTAAGATCGAACTCTACCTGACGACCGATCCCGAATAATAGCACTCTGGAAATCATGCGGATAAACCACATAATCGAGGCTAAAGCGATAATAAAAATCACATAGTAAATGATTTTTTGGAAGTCAAAGGATTTACTTAAATCATCGATGCTATCCCGGATTAAAAGCGGTATATAAACACCCAAAAGATTAACAACAAGCAAAGCAACTACCCCCCAAGTTACTATTTGCCAATGGGGACGTAGATAATTTGCTAGTTTTTTAATGCGAGAATAAGCCATATTCAGTTATCAGTTATCAGTTATCAGTTATCAGTTATCAGTTATCAGTTATCAGTTATCAGTTATCAGTTATCAGTTATCAGTTATCAGTTATCAGTTATCAGTTATCAGTTAGGGGGCATAGATAATCAGTGGGTTATTTTTCTCCTTGTCCTGATTTAGTGGCGGTTTAACATTAGAACAACCCGTGGGCGGTTTACCGGGGGGTTTATCAATTTTAGCTTAATAGCCGTCGTTTTTCTGAACCTGTCGTTTTTGTTTGTCCGACATTTAAGTTACCTCTGTTTGATGCTGCCAAAATTCAATCAGCTAAGACGTATTTAAACCGCTTATTCTTAGATTAGCTGAATCTCCCTCAATCCCTTTACTGTTGCCAGAGTGCAAGAGTGCCTCATCTCAACAAGCAATTTAAGTAGGTAGGCGTTAAAAGTTGTCAGATGCCCCCCTTATTAAGGGGGGATTAAAGGGGGGACTAAGGGGGGGATCGGCACCCCCCTTATCAAGGGGGGCAGGGGGGATCGAACCTAAAATCCATTTTTAATTTAATTATAACCAGCTACTTAAATACCCGGGCAGCTTATTACATTTTGGGCGCACGCAGTTCGATAAACTCACTGACCACGATGCGCCCCTACCATTGGCGCAATAATATTATTGTAGGAGCGAATTGCCTTCGCCCTCTTTTAATAACTGCTGCTGGTCATCATAACTGGGAGAGATTCACAAATGTGAGATGCACCCAACCGATAATCAGTGAACTGCAAACTCAAACCCGATAACTGAGTCAAGATAGCTAAAAAATCCCCATCGCCCTACCATGCGTTTCAGACAAATTTTTATGCTTTTATTACATGACTGGCAATATTTTGTAACAATCTATACGAATTTTCCTGTTGAAGACTGTAAATTTAAGTTAATTGCTTCGGTGATAACCCTGAAATAAACTGATCTTTCTAGCCCAGATGACCAAAAACCGCCCCTATCTATCTATCCACTCCTCAAAACTGTTATGCTTCTAGAAAAAATCTCTTAGACAAAAACTACTGCTAAATCTCCCCAGATGGAGAAGCAAAAGCGATCAAGAGATAAAAATAGTCAAAGCCTCCTTACTGAATCAACAGTTACTTTCAAGAAATTTTCTCGGTTATCACCGCAGTCAGTTAGGGGAAGTAATGAGAATTTTTCACCGTTTCATCACCTTTGTTTAGTTTCTAATCACGATTTTTTAGTCCATGAGTAAACTTTCTAGACGTAGATTTATCTTCACTGCCGGGGCAACTGCCGTAGGAACAGCAATTCTCCACGGTTGCGCCACTCCCAATAATACCGCGACCAGTCCCTCCCCGGCCGGCAGTCCTGCCGCTTCCCCCGCTGCCGGTGGAGAAACTCCCGAAGTCACCACCGCTAAACTAGGTTTTATTGCCCTCACCGACGCTGCCCCCTTAATTATCGCCAAGGAAAAAGGTTTATTCGCTAAACACGGGATGCCCGATGTACAGGTGATGAAACAAGCCTCTTGGGCTGCAACCCGGGATAACCTCGAATTAGGTTCGGTGGGTAACGGTATCGATGGGGCGCATATTTTATCCCCCATGCCCTACCTAATGACCTTGGGCAAAATCACCAAACAGCCCGTACCAATGTATATTCTGGCGCGTTTGAATACCAACGGTCAAGCGATTTCTGTGGCTAACGAATACATGGATCTAAAAGTTGCCCTCGATAGCGGTGTACTGAAAGAATCCTTCGCTAAAGCTAAATCTGCGGGCAAAGAAGTTAAAGCCGCCGTCACTTTCCCCGGTGGTACTCACGATCTCTGGATGCGCTATTGGTTAGCCGCCAGCGGCATCGATCCGAATAAAGATCTATCCCTAATTGTTGTTCCTCCGGCACAAATGGTGGCTAACATGAAAGTCGGCACGATGCAAGCTTTCTGTGTGGGGGAACCTTGGAACGCCCAATTAGTTAACAAAAAACTCGGTTATTCGGCCTTGATTACTGGGGAACTGTGGAAGGATCACCCCGAAAAAGCTTTCGCTTTACGCGCCGATTGGGTGGATAAAAATCCCAAAGCGGCAAAAGCTTTAACTATGGCTGTTCTAGAAGCGCAGCAATGGTGCAACGATCCCGCTAATGTTAAGGAAATGTGCGAGATTATTTCAGGACGGGAATGGCTGAAAATTGACCCCGCCGATATCTTGGGAAGAATGCAGGGTAATATCGATTTCGGTGATGGTCGCAAAATCGAAAATAGCCCCGTAGCCATGAAATTCTGGGCTGATAACGCTTCCTACCCCTACAAGAGTCATGATACTTGGTTTGTGACTGAAGACATCCGTTGGGGCTATATTCCCGCCGATACGGACATCAAAGCTTTAGTTGATAAGGTTAACCGGGAAGATATCTGGAGAGAAGCCGCCACAGCCCTCAATGTTCCAGCCGATCAAATTCCCACCTCTACCTCTCGCGGTGTGGAAACTTTCTTTGATGGCGTGAAATTTGATCCCGAAAATCCCCAAGCTTACCTGAAATCTCTCAAGATTAAAAAGGTTTAAATCAGTGTTCAGTGATCAGTAACCAGTCAACAGTTAAAGATGATTTGCTCATAACTGGTAATTAATAACTGATCACTGATGCTGATGCTGATCACTGAACCACTGACCACTGATAACTGAACCACTGATAACTGATAACTGATAACTGATTATGGCTGTTTCTATTTCTCGTCGTTCTCAAGGTACAAAATGGGTAAAAGACCTGAAAAAAAAATTATCCAAACTAGCAACTTCGGCGATTGCTTTATTAATTTTCCTCGTCATCTGGCAAATAATCTGTTTTAGTCCCGATGCTCCCCTCCCTAGTCCCACCAAAGTTGTTAGCGATACCTGGGAATTAATTATTAATCCCTTTTTCAATAATGGTGGCACGGATGTGGGGTTATTCTGGCAAATTTTCGCCAGTTTACAACGGGTGGCCGTCGGTTTTACCCTTGCCGCTATTGTTGGCATCGCCGTGGGAATTTTAATCGGTAGTAGCGCCCTAGTTTATGATGCGATCGATCCGATTTTCCAAATCCTGCGTACCGTTCCCCCCCTAGCTTGGCTACCCATCTCCCTAGCGGCTTTTCGTAATAACGAACCTAGTGCCATATTTGTAATTTTTATTACAGCAATTTGGCCAATTATTATTAACACAGCCGTGGGAGTACAGCAGGTTCCCCAAGACTATAAAAACGTCTCTAGAGTGCTAAAATTATCCAAAGTTGAATATTTTTTCAATATTCTTTTTCCCGCCACCGTTCCCTACGTTTTCACGGGATTAAGAATCGGTATCGGTTTATCTTGGTTGGCGATTGTAGCGGCAGAAATGCTGATCGGTGGCGTGGGAATTGGCTTCTTTATCTGGGATGCTTGGAATAGTTCCATGATCAGTGAAATTATCCTCGCTCTGATTTATGTGGGTATTGTTGGTTTCTTACTCGATCGCCTCATGGCCTACATCGCTAAATTAGTTGTACCCGAAGAAAATAAATAAGGCTCTCTTGAGGTTATGGTGATCGGCAAATCTTGTCGAAAAAAGAGCCACACCAAGCGCAATGTATGGTGAACATTTTTCAGCCAATCTCCAAGAGAGCCTAAACAGTAAACAGTTATCAGTAAACAGTAAACAGTGAAAAGACAGTAGTAAACTGCTATTTAATACTGCACACTTAAAAACTCAAATCTGATAACTGATAACTGATAACTGATAACTAATAACTAATAACTGATAACTGATAACTGATAACTGAAAATGTCTGCATTTATTGAAGTCGATCACATTGATAAGGTTTTCCCTCTCCCCGATGGCCGTCAATATATCGCCCTAAAAAATATCGATCTCAGCGTTACTCAAGGGGAATTTATCTCTTTAATCGGTCACTCCGGTTGCGGGAAATCCACCCTCTTAAATATGGTCGCTGGACTCGATCGCCCGACGGTGGGAGGGGTGATTTTAGAGGGAAAAGAAATTAAAGGTCCCGGTCCCGATCGCATGGTGGTCTTCCAGAATTATTCGCTGCTGCCCTGGTTAACCGTCCGGGAAAATATCGCCCTAGGAGTTAACCGCGTGCTGCGCCATCTACCGGCTGCTGAACGCAAAAGTGTCATCGAACATAGTATCGATATGGTACACCTGCGCCATGCCGCCAACAAACGACCGGGAGAATTATCGGGAGGCATGAAACAACGGGTAGCGATCGCCCGCGCCCTAGCTCTACGGCCAAAAGTCCTGCTACTCGATGAACCCTTTGGGGCGCTGGATGCGTTAACCAGAGGCAATTTACAGGAACGTTTAATGGAAATCGTCGAAGAAAGCCACGTTACCTGTATCATGGTCACGCACGATGTGGATGAAGCCCTATTACTATCCGATCGAGTGGTGATGTTAACCACCGGTCCGGAGGCCCATATCGGTCAGATTCTCGATGTTCCCATTCCCCGTCCCCGGCATCGTTTAGAAGTAGTTAACCATCCCAGTTACTACTCCCTCCGTAACGAGATCGTTTACTTCCTTAACCAACAGAAGCGATCGAAGAAAGTCGGTCAACCCACCGGTCCAGTGACGGTGATCGGCCAAGCTACCCGACTGAAAACCAATCCTATCATCGGTTTTATCCCCCTCACCGATTGCGCCCCGATTATTATCGCCAAAGAGAAAGGTTTCTTCGCCGAGGAAGGATTAGAGGATGTTCTCCTACAACGGGAACCCAACTGGAAAGCGCTCGCCCAAGGAGTGGCTACCGGTCGTCTCGATGCAGCCCAGATGGTGGCGGGAATGCCCCTCAGCATGACCATTGGAGCTGGCAATAAGCCCTCTGTCCCCGTGATTAGTGCTTTGGTACTCAGTCGCAACGGTAACGCCATCACCCTCAGCAATAAATACAGGGAATTGGGGGTAGAAAAACTGGAGGACTTAAAGGGGGCCCTCCTGCAAAGTCCCGACCAAATCGCCACTTTCGGCATGGTTCACCCCGCCTCCATGCACAATCTACTGTTACGCTACTGGTTAGCTAGTGGCGGCATCGATCCCGATAGTGATGTCAATTTAGCCGTAATTCCGCCGCCTCAAATGGTTTCCTTACTAAAAGCGGGTAAGATCGACGGTTATTGTGTGGGGGAACCCTGGAACTCCTACGCCGTTCACGAAAAATTAGGCTACGTTATCGCCACCGATCTTGATATTTGGCCCGGACACCAAGAAAAAGTTCTCGGAGTCAAGGAAACTTGGGCAGCGAAACATCCCGAAACCCATATCGCCATGGTGAAAGCTTTAATTAAAGCCTGCGAATACTGCGATGATCAGCGTAATCGAGAAGATATCGTTAATATTCTCAGTCAGCCCCAGTATGTGGGCGTGGATAGCGCAATTATCCGCCCCGGTTTTCTCGATGGTTACGATCGCGGTTTAGGAACTGCCCCTGAACCCCTATTCCGATTTAATCAGTTTTACGTCGATCAAGCTAACTGTCCAGGCCGGAGTGAGGCCCTATGGACCCTAACTCAGCTTGCCCGTTGGGGTTACGCACCTTTCCCCCGCAACTGGGTGGAAGTGATTGAACGCGTCCGTCGTCCCGATCTGTTTGGTGAAGCTTGCCGGTCCCTGGGTCTTCCCGATTTGGAACCCGATCGCCACAGTTTCGCCCTCTTTGATCATCTTATTTTCAATCCCGACGATCCGATCGGCTATCTGGAACGTTTTTCCATCCGTCGCGATTATCGCGTCTCAGAAGTTCTCCTCGATGATCCCGTCGCTAATTAAGGTTGGCTGAATAAATCTAAAAATCTTGTTGGGTAAAACTTTTAGACTTTTTGGCAATCAAAAAGTACGAGATATGGGAGTGATCGGGGGGAAAATCCCTGGACTTTTTCCCTGAAAATTAGGTAATTGACCAGATGAAAATCTCTAAAACCCCCACACCCCACACCCCACACCCCACACCCCACACCCCACACCCCACGAAAAACTTTTTCAGCAGACCCGAATTAATGGTTGTGGTGGGCTTTGCTCACCTTAAAATAAATCTAGGACGAATATGCAAACTTTTACCGATAAGACCGTGAATTCCAGCACCACCACCCAGCCTTTTTTATTAGTTAGTAATGTTGCCAAAGAATACCCCTCCCCCGAAGGGGTTTACACCGTTTTAGACGGTGTGGAGCTGCAAGTCAATGAGGGGGAATTTGTCTGCATTATCGGTCACTCCGGCTGCGGTAAATCGACCCTTTTAAATATGGTGGCGGGGTTTTCTTCTCCTAGTCGTGGGCAAGTGCTGCTACAGGATAAAGAGGTTAAGGAACCAGGACCAGACCGGATGATGGTATTCCAAAATTATTCGCTTTTGCCCTGGAAAACTGCCTTTGAGAACGTTTATATCGGGGTTAATTCCGTTTATCCCGAAAAATCTCAGGCTGAGAAGGTGAAGATCGTGGAAGAAAATCTATCCTTAGTGGGATTGACAGAAGCAGCCCAGAAAAAACCCCCCCAATTATCGGGAGGTATGAAACAACGGGTTGCGATCGCCCGCGCCCTGGCCATTCGTCCCCAAGTCCTCATCCTCGATGAACCCTTTGGGGCCTTAGATGCGATCACTAAAGAGGAATTACAGGAAGAATTGCTGAAAATCTGGCAAGAAAACCAGTTAACCGTGTTGATGATTACCCACGATATCGATGAGGCTTTGTTCTTGTGCGATCGCTTGGTGATGATGACCAACGGCCCAAGCGCTAAAATCGGTGAGGTGTTAAAGATGCCTTTTGCTCGTCCCCGGGTTCGTTCCCAAATTACCGAGGATCCCCGTTACTACGAACTCCGCAATGAAGCTCTCGATTTCCTCTACAATCGTTTTGCCCATTCGGAAGATCCTAACGAGGATGCCCCCGAACAACCCCGCACAGAAAATCTCGTGGGTAAAATTGTTACTGCTATTGGTGGCATAGCTTTACTCGCTTTTGTCGGTTTTAGTCTGATACAAATGTTCACCAGCAAGACTGCCAATACTGCTAATCCGGCTACCATCGAGGACTCCAGATAAGTAACAGTTATCAGTTATCAGATTTGAGTTATCAGATTTGAGTTTTAAGTGACAGTATTAAATAGAAGTTTCCTACTGTCTTTTCACTGATTACTGTTTACTGATTACTGACCAAGGATAAACCAGAAAGAGACAAAGAACAAAAAGCTGAAACCCGATCAGTTTAACTTATATAGTAGTGATCGATCTTTGTGTCCTTTGTGTCTGGAGTGGTTCGTTCCACTCACTCGCCCGCAAGACTGTATCTTAGAATGGATTTTAATCTCTGGAGAGTGAGTCAATGATTAAGATGTTCAAAAACCGATTTATCACCGATATCGTTGGGGAGAGGTTGGCTTAACTTTCCCAGAGCAAAGATAACAAATAAAGTCGCCCAGAGAATTAATAGCCCCTTTTCCCAATTTAAGGGCAATATCCCCAAAAGATGACCGAGTAAAAGGCTGGGAACTAGAGGGGTTAAAAACTTGGTTTCTAGACGATTAAAACAAAAAGCTTCTTTGAAATAAATCCCCGTGAGACTAGCAAAAATAAAGCCCACACCGAATAAACTCACCGGATGGTTATAGACAAATTCTAGGGGAGAAAGTTGATAATAAAGGCTGAAAATTAGGGAAGTAATCGCCCCAATTAGCCAAAAAACTTGCAGGAGACGATGGAGGGGAATTAAATAAATATGGATAGTCAATAAACTGATGCCTAACCCCAGACAAAAACCCATGTATAAAAGGTTGGTCAGGGGCAGTAATTGCGGTCGGCTGAGAACTATAATTGTAGCGACAGCGAAACTAAAAGCCGCTAAATTTAACCCCAGACGGTAGAGACGCACGCCTAGGCGATCGCTATCCGTAATCGTAAACTCTCCGAATTGACCTTGATAAACTCGATCGACAGCAGGGGAAGTCATAAGCTCTAAAGAAAAAGGGAAGCTTAGAAAAGATTGACTACAAATCATCTTAAGCTTAAATTATGCCAGTAGCCTCACTTCTTCCCCCTCTCGGCTGACTAATTGCGAGTTAGGATCAAGGTTACACTTCCTTTAGATTTTTAAGCCATGTCGTTGAACCAAGAATCCCTCGCTTTTAGCCATGGGAGGGTCAAGAACTCAACTAGCGAAATTTTGATCGTGGGCGGTGGTATCATCGGATTAGCGATCGCCGTCGATTTGCAATTGCGCGGGGCAAAAGTTACCCTCCTAGTTCGAGATATAGCTCAGGCCGCTAGTCGTGCGGCTGCGGGAATGTTGGCCCCCCATGCGGAGGGGATTCCCCCGGGTCCCTTTCTCGATCTTTGTTTACAATCGCGCTGGTTATATCCAGAATGGAGCCGCAAAATCGAGGATTTAACGGGGATAAACAGCGGTTACTATCCCTGTGGTATTCTTGCTCCCGTTTACGAGCTAGATCAGCCCGTTACTACCGAGGAAGTTAATAAAATTTGGTTAGACAGCAATGCAGTTCATCTCTACCAACCCGGACTAGGTAAAGATGTGATCGGTGGTTGGTGGTATCCCGACGATGGACAAGTGGACAACCGGCAGCTAGTGACTGCGCTGCAACAAGCGGCCGAAAATTTAGGGGTAGAAATTCGCCAAGGGGTAGAAGTCCACGCTATACAACAAAAGCAGGGAAAAGTCAAGAGTATTTATACCTCAATTGGGGAATTAGAAGCAAAAATTTACATTTTAGCGACAGGATCCTGGACGAGTCAACTTTTACCCCTCCCTATCCATCCCGTCAAAGGTCAAATGGCCGCAGTAAAAATGCCCCCTAACCAGACCTTAGCTAGGGTTTTATTCGGTCCGCAAACCTATCTAGTTCCCCGTCGCAATGGTCGTTTAATTATCGGGGCCACTTCCGAAACAGTGGCCTGGCAAACGGGTAATACACCCCAAGGACTGCAAACCCTGTTTGAGCGGGCCACCCGTCTCTATCCCCCTTTAGCTGACTGGGAAATCGAGGAAATGTGGTGGGGATTCCGTCCGGGTACAGCGGATGAATTACCCATTTTAGGCCGCAGTAGCTGTGATAACCTGATTTTAGCCACCGGTCACTATCGCAATGGCATTTTACTCGCTCCTGTCACTGCTTCCTTAATTGCTGACCTGGTGATTAATGACAAAGTTAATCCCATTTTGACCCATTTTAGCTGCGATCGCTTTAATCAACCATCACCCGTTACTATTCCACCTATGTCCTTAACTATTATTGAGAATAAACCCCAAGCACTTTTATCGCCCCAGAATGATAGTCTCACCATTGCCGGGAAAACCTTTCACTCCCGCTTGATGACTGGGACTGGCAAATATGCCAATCTGACCACTATGCAGGAAAGTATTACTGCCAGTGAATGTCAGATTGTCACCGTCGCCGTTAGACGAGTACAAACGAACGCACCCGGTCATGAGGGATTAGCAGAAGCGATTGATTGGTCGAAAATCTGGATGTTACCCAACACTGCCGGTTGTCAAACGGCCGAAGAAGCGATTCGCGTGGCTCGTTTAGGGCGAGAAATGGCCAAATTATTGGGACAGGAAGACAATAACTTTATTAAACTCGAAGTTATTCCCGATCCTAAATATTTATTACCCGATCCGATCGGAACTTTGCAAGCGGCGGAACAATTAGTTAAAGAAGGTTTTGCCGTACTGCCCTATATTAACGCCGATCCTCTCTTAGCCAAACATTTAGAGGAGGCTGGCTGCGCCACGGTTATGCCCCTAGGATCGCCGATTGGGTCGGGACAGGGGCTGAAAAATGAGGCAAATATCGCGATTATCATCGAATCGGCCAAAATTCCCGTGGTGGTAGATGCCGGGATCGGTACAGCCTCAGAAGCGGCCCGGGCCATGGAAATGGGGGCCGATGCTTTATTAATTAACAGTGCGATCGCTATGGCGGCCAATCCAGCTATGATGGCGCAAGCCATGGCAATGGCGGCAAAAGCGGGACGTTTAGCCTATTTAGCGGGAAGAATGCCGATTAAGTCCTATGCTAGTCCTAGTTCCCCCCAGACGGGAACAATCGCCTAAGCCAGTGATCTTAGGCTAGGAATGGGCTGTTTTCAGCTATCGTGGGCATGGCCAGAAAAATTGACTAAAATAAAACAGGTGGAATCATGACCGAGAATCTGCCGGGCAATTAGCGTCATGGCCGCCAATCCTGAGAACATATTTTTTGATCAGCGAGGTATATTGGCGATGATCACTAAAAATTCTTTATTATCAGGTTTTTTTCTGGGTCTGGGTTGGGTTTGCGTTAGCGGCAACCTAGTCGTGGCCCAATTGCCTATCAGTGAGCGTTGTTTAGCTGAGGCTGAATCCTGTACTTACCAAAAATATCCCCAATACAATCAGCAATTAGACTTTCGCACCAGTCCCCAAATCGAGCAGCGGCGACAGAACACGATCGAAAATCAATGCGGTAGCATTAATTCCTCTCGTTGTAATAATCTGCGTCCGCAGTTGCAAAAACTACAGGAAACTCCCACCCGGCAGCAATTGCGGGAACAACAGATTAGAATCATCGAAACCCGTTAAAATAGGGGAGATTTAGCCATCTCCCCCCACACCACACATCAATAAATCGCACAATTAACGCACTTCAAACAAACGATTATCCGGTAAATTACTAATCGCTCGCTGGAGACTATTCAAGGATTTATTGTAATCAACGATCGCCTGTAGATAACTACTTCTGGCATCGGTTAAATCCCGCTGGGAGTTGATCACGTCCGTTTGGGTTCCCACACCGGCCTGGAAGCGTAAACGGGCTAATCGCAGACTTTCCGTGGCTGATTCAATGCTTTTTTGCGAAGTTTTGATGTTTTCTTGGTTAGAAATCAAATTATAGTAGTATTCCTCCACCTGAAGGCGAATTTCATTGCGACGGAGGGAGAATTCCGTATCGGCGCGATCAATATTTCTTTCCGCTTGACGGGCCTGAGCAAAAGCACGACCACCATCAAAGAAAGTCCAGCGAATCCGGCCGCCAACGCTAAAACCATCGCCAAAACCAGCAGAATCACTGAGATCGTTGAGGACATTATACTCGCCCAGAAGGTCCACTTGGGGAATCACCGCCGAAATAGCGATCGAGCGATCCTGTTCGCTAATTTCCCGTTGTAAGAGTTGTTGTTCTAATTCCGCGCGATTTTTGTAGGCCAAAACGATACTATCATTAAGACTTAAGCCCCAAGTTCCCGCCTCGCGAATCTCATCGGCAGCGGTTAACTCGATGTGCTGACCGACACTCAATATCTGTGCCAGTCGCCGTCGGGAAATACGCTGGGTAGAAATCGCCCGGGTTAAGTCTTGGTTAGCGTTAGCGAGGTCAACTTCCGCCTGTAGAACAGCAAATCGGGTTCCTAGTCCCGCTTGCTCCAATAATAGAGCATCGCGTAAACTTTGACTAGCATCCTCGATCGAGGCTTGGGCGATCGCTACCTGAGCATCACCCCTCTGTAATTCATAATAGGCATCGGTGGCATCAAAACGAGTTTGTTCCGAGACTCTTTCCACCTCTAATTCCCGTTGCCGGATGACCTTTTCGGCCCTTTTGATCTGGGCTGACCGTTCACCCCCTGTATAAACCCCATAGACGATGCTAACACTACCCTGAAAGTTGGTACTATCTTCCGGTGTAGTGGCTGGGATTCCCTGTTGACGAGCCAAGTTATTCTGTCTTTGGGCAACTGCCGATTGATCTTGAGTGAGACTGGTTTCCGCTTGGGCCGTGGGTAATAAAGCCGCCTGTTGTTCCTTTAATTGGGCGCGAGCGATTTCTAAATCGACCCGGGCTGTCTGTAAGGTCTGATTATTTTTTAAAGCTAATTCGATCGCTTGATTTAAGCTGATCGGTTGTACTACCCTAATATTCACCTCATCTGGTTTGGTGGGAAAAATTAGGGGATTGCCACTAGGATTAAGATAATTGGGGGCTTTGGGATCCGCTTCCGTGGTTGCCGGTGCCGCCGATGGACCGGGTAATTGAGAAACGGGATTGGCAGTAGGTCGGGGTTTCTTCAATAAATCGGCAGCGGACTGAGTTTGTGCCTTAACCGAGGATTCAGCCAAGAAAATCAACCCAAGCACCGCACTCACGGTAATACCATAACGCAAGAGCAACATGAGTATCTCAAAAGTAAACAGTAAACGATAAGAAGTAAACAAGCTCACACCACTATGTTGGCCGATTACTAATTACTAATCAATAATCCTACTCCATCCCGACGCGGATCGCCCGTAGCGGTTAATTCCCCCCGCTCATTCACTGCCACCCCATGCACACCCCCAAAAAACATATTTTGTTCTTGCCAACGGGTTACTTGAGTATTTGCGGGTAAAACCAGATTTTCGAGCAGATTTTCCCGATCTTCTAGGGGTTCAATTCCTAATTGTTGATTTTCCCAATGTATGCGCGAGGCACCGATCGCATCGGCTAAAGATTGCCGAAAATCGATTAAATTACTAATAACCTGCAAAATAGCGGTGCGAATGCGATTGGAACCCCCAGAACCGAGAACAAATCGCGGCTTTCCTTCTTCTAAAATCATCGTCGGCGACATCATTGAGGATAAACGACGATCAACGGGCCAATTGTGAAAACCAAAGGGATTTAAGTCCGCTTCCCCGATCATATTATTGAGCATAATTCCCGTCCCCGGCACGGTATAAGCTGATCCTTCGCCGTTGGAAAAGGTGGCACTGGCGGCATTACCTTCCCCATCGATAATGCTAATATGGGTGGTACTGCCCCATTTATTGGCATATTTGCCTAAAAATTCTGATGAGAGGAATTCCTCTTCGATTCCCTCCTGATGGATAAAATTATCGTAGCCTTGAGCGCGAGCTTGATTGGTTAAGGCCATCACTTCTGTTAAAATTTGCAGATGTTTGTTCCCTAGATGCTCTAAAGCCGATAAATTGACTGTTTCCAGTAATTTTAGGGCAAAAGCTAGGAGAATTCCCCCAGAACTAGGCGGCGGATTAGTCAGTATTTCGTACCCCCGATATTCGGTTTTTAGGGGTTTTCTCTCAAGGACTTGGTAATGATTTAAATCCTCTAGGGTAAGATAACCGCCCTCCTGCATATCCCTGGCGATTTGGTGGGCGATTTCTCCCTCATAAAAGTCTTTTACGCCTTTTTTGCTTAATTCCTCTAAGCTGTTGGCAAAATCCCTCATCACACAGCGATCACCAGCTTGCAGGAGTTTTCCTTGCGGGGCATAGACTTTTAAACCCTCTCTATCTTTGAGCAGGATCGAAGCGAGTAAACCCAGGCAAAAGCCGTTATATTGGCTCAAAATGTAGCCTTGACGAGCATATTCGATCGCTGGTTCTGCTACCACGGCAAAGGGTAATTTTCCCAGTTTTTTCTGCACTGTTTCCAATCCCCGTAACACCCCGGTCGTAGCGATCGCACCTCGACCAATGTGAAAATCTTGACTAGCACCACCAAAATTGATCGCCACTGGGTAAAAGTCGATCTTTGTCAAGGGTTTTTTATATTTTGGAGTTTGACAAAAAAAATCAAAAAGGGTATTGACTTTTTCTTTGGTATGTGCTAGTAAAAAACCGCCGCCCCCCGCCGAAGCGAGGGTGAATTCGACCACGAAAGCCGCTAAAATCGAGCCAACAATCCCATCGAAGGCATTGCCGCCCATTTCTAAGATTAATTGTCCAGCTTCGGCAGTTTTTGGATGTCCTGCGGCGATAGCGCCCTTGCTTTTGCCAGTCACTTTGATCGGGGTGTGGGGAGAAGGGAGAATAAATAAAAATAATCTCCTGTCTCCTGTCTCGGAGTCTCCCGTCTCCTGTCCCCTGAATAGGGCTATTTTTGCAACTGCTTAACCGCTTGATAGATTTCGGGTAAACGCTTGTAAGCGGCTGCTACCTTGAGGAATAGCTTATGGGGGATAGCGGGAGAGCCAGAAACCACTTCTCCTGCCCCGATATCGTTGTGAATGCCAGCTTGGGCTGTTGCGATCGCACCATCCCCGATCACCGCTTGATTGGCAATGCCCACCTGTCCCGCTAAAATAACGCGATTGCCCACTTTTACGCCTCCTGCCATGCCTACCTGTCCTGCTAGGGCGCAGGCTTGGCCAATTTGGCAATTATGGGCAATATGGACGAGATTATCGATCTTAGTCTGGCTACCGATGCGG
This sequence comes from Microcystis sp. 49638_E5, assembly GCF_021300285.1. Taxonomy (NCBI): domain Bacteria; kingdom Bacillati; phylum Cyanobacteriota; class Cyanophyceae; order Chroococcales; family Microcystaceae; genus Microcystis; species Microcystis sp. 49638_E5. The sequence continues at coordinate 63,881 of NZ_JAJTDH010000028.1, forward strand.
GTTTCTCCCACTGCCGGGCGATCCACGGCGCTATTACAGCCAATTTCCACCCCATCTTCTAAGACCACGATACCCGATTGTTCCATCTTAAACCAGCCTTCGGGAACCGGCACAAAACCGAAGCCCTCAGCACCGATAACAGCACCACTGTGGATAACGCAATCATTGCCTATTTGTACCCGTTCATGGATAGTACAGTTAGCGTGGAGAATTGTGCGATCACCAATATGCACCCCGGGGTAAACAACGGCGTTAGGATGAATGCACACCCCATCACCGAGGGTGACATTGGCTTCCACCACGGCATGGGCCCCGATGGCGACTTTATGGCCGATTTTAGCCGATGGATGCACCACGGCGGTGGCGTGAATGTAGGGTTGGGGCTGAAAGGGTTGATAGAATAATTTGATGGCGTGGGCGAATAAAAGTCGGGGATTGGCACTAGCTAACCAAGGGATGCCGCGTTCGTCGGCCTGTTGTTGTAAATTGGCATCCAGGGGCAGAATTAGGGCAGTAGCCTCAGTTTTGGCGACAAAGGCAGCAAATTTTCCCCCTTCGATATAGCTAATCGTATCGACTAGGGCGGTTTCGATGGGAGTTATGGCTTTAATTTGGGGATTTCTGTCGGGATAGGCAGTTAAACTGTGAGCAGAGACTAAAGGGCTTAATTTTTGGGCAATTTCACTAAATTTCATAAATATATACTGCGATCGAGATAGGGCTGATGATAGGATGGTCTAACAGTCTAAAACTATACTGATAATCTTGTCGTTATTATAGTCAAAAAAGTTGCTAGTTTTTTAGGGAATAATCCCTGTTTTCCATTTCAATAAAGCCGATCTCGATCTAGAGCGGTTTTGGAGATAAGTTGGCTCTCTCCAAAACCGATTGGTTTTAGTTTTTACTGCTCGATCGAGTTAATAAAATTGATCCGAACAGTATTAAGGCGATCAGAGTTGATGGTTCGGGAACTGTTTGAAAATCTAGGTTAAAAATTCCTGACTCTCCCCAAGAAAGGCTAAGATCTACCAGCTTAAAACTGGCTGAATATTTTCCCGGTCGAGAGGCAAGAAACTTCGGTAAAAAGGAGAAGTTATCACCAGTACCGATCGCATAGATATCGCCAGCATTAGCTAAAATTGTCTGTCCTAAAGAGTTAGCTACTGTTAATCCATCACTAATCTCTAACAGTTGTAAGGATAGGTTGGCATTACCTAAAGACCGATTCCACCGTCCCCCAGAACTGTTAAAAAGAGCTTGTTCTCCCAAGTCAGAGGAATTATTAATAGTTGCCACTGATTGCATCAGTAGATTGCTATATTCCTCCCCAGTGGCAGCACTAACAAAACTATTCTGAAAAATTCCTTGTCCTGCAATTAAGGAGAGAGGAGGCAATCCTGTAGAAGTCTCAGGAATGCGATTATTGGTGTTAGTCGGATTAACTACCGGATTACCAGACGGGCCGGAATAACTGTAAGTGCCGATACCGTGAAAATGAGGGTTTCCCTCTCGGTGAGCAACCAGAAGAGTTAACCGGTTATAGTTAGGATTGGCTAATCCCTCATAGATGCCCCGAGTTAAGGTGATTTGATTATCCACCCCGATATAAAATTCGGGCAAACTCTGACCAATAGCAGGCTCTTCCGCCTTAGCCACAGTTACCAGGGCGAAAGAAAGCGATAAAATGAAGCTAACGGCGATAAATGGAGATGTAGGGCTTTTTTTGCGGATTTTATTCGCATCACAAACTAATCCTACCCTAGAGACCTGTAGAACCATGATTTCTCTCATTAATTAGAATGATAATCATTATCAATTTAGCGAAAAACCCTTGTTCCGATTCACTTTTGCCAAAAAAGTTAATTTAAGTTAACGTGAACAATGCTGTCGGAATAAGTTGCCCGGGCCAACAGGCAACGGTGGAACAGCAGCAGGTTCTCTGGGAATGAGGCCAAATCCCGTCAAAGTTTATCTTGATCGGAAAAGATCAACAAGGCTGTGTTAGGTTTTGCAGTGGGGAATCTGGGTTAAAATAGACCGAGAAAGTTAACAAAAAAATTGTCTCGCTCAAGTGGGCGAAAATCAGCTTATGACCCTTGCGGTGGCGATCAAAAACTTAAAAAAATCCTACGGTCAGACAGCAGCGGTTAAAGATATCTCCTTTACCGTGAAAGCGGCAGAAATCTTCGGTTTACTCGGTCCCAATGGTGCGGGGAAAACCACCACAATTCGCTGTCTTTGTACCCTTGCTAAACCCGATGGCGGCAAAATCGAGGTGGGGGGTGTCGATGCCCTGAATAACCCCAAATCCGCCCGTAAACGCCTGGGTTACGTTGCCCAAGAAGTCGCCCTCGATAAAATGCTCACTGGCCGGGAACTGTTGCAACTACAAGCGGCTCTATATCACATTCCCGCTCAAAAGTCAAGAGAGCGCATCAAAGAATTAATAAATCTTTTAGGATTAGAGGAATACGCCGACAAAAAAACGGGGACCTATTCCGGCGGCATCAAAAAACGGCTGGATTTAGCGGCGGGATTATTGCATCAGCCGGAAGTTTTAGTGCTGGATGAACCGACTGTGGGCCTCGATATCGAAAGTCGTTTGATTGTCTGGGATTTTCTGCGACAATTGCGGGCGGCCGGAACCAGTGTATTAATTACCAGCCATTATCTCGAAGAAATCGACGCTTTGGCCGATAACTTGGCAATTATCGACAATGGTATCGTCATCGCTCGCGGTACCCCCTCACAACTAAAGGAACAACTGGGTGGCGATCGCATCACCTTAAAAGTGCGGGAATTTTCCCCAGAGGAAGAAGCTTTCCAAGCGAAAGAATTATTATCCCGTCTGCCTTTTGTCGAGGAAGTGATAGTTAATACCGCCCAGGGTAACTCCCTTAATCTTATCGTGACGGCCAATAGCAATCCTTTAAGCAAAATTGAACAAACCCTAGCCGAATCGGGATTACCCGTGTTCAGCATGGCCCAATCCCGTCCTAGTCTCGATGATGTCTATCTAGCGGCCACCGGACGCACCCTGATGGATGCGGAAATTGCCGCCGCCAGCAGTCGCGACCTGAAGGCGGAGAAAAAACAAGCGATGAAGGAATCCTAGTCCGGCGAGCAAGGCTGTAGTATTGCCCAATTGCCAGGTTAAATCGCCTATAATTGGAGCGATCGACTATCTATCAATCAATATGAAAGATAAACGGGTATTGCTGACCGGCGGTACGGGGGGACTGGGTTTAGGAGTCACTCCGGCGGTTTTACACCATGGCGGTCATCTGACCATGACCTATCGAGAGGAAAGGGAGGTAGGTCGCCTGAAATCTCGGCTGAGTGCGGCGGAATTTGAGCGTATTCGCTTTGTCAGGGTGGATTTAACCCAAGAAACTGCCGTGGCTAGATTAATTGATGATCTCGGTCGGGTCGATGTTTTAATTCATCTAGTCGGGGGTTTTACCATGGGGGCGACGGAGGAGTTTAGCTATGAAGATTGGCTAAAAATGTTTGATTTAAACCTCCATAGCACTTTTTTACTGTGTAAACACTGTTTACGCTCGATGAAACTTCATAATTATGGTCGTATCGTCACTATCGGTTCTCGTGGCGCCGTACAACCGGGGGCAAATTTGGCCGCCTATTGTGCCTCGAAAGCGGCGGTAGTGGCTCTAACCCAAGCGATCGCAGAAGAAACCAAACAGACTAATATTAACCCCAGTTCGGGTTAAGCAGCGGGGGGTAAAGCCCATTCCATCTTCAAGGAGGGTTTTTTCGGCTGGTGACAGTAAGCAATCAAACCACAGAGAAGATTAACGCAAAAATT
>NZ_JAJTDH010000110.1:0-16013 GCF_021300285.1 Microcystis sp. 49638_E5
GGTAACTTCACCACTACTGACCCTGATACGGGTAATACCTTCACCTATAGCTTAGTTACTGGGATAGGTTCAACTGATAACAGTCTCTTTACCATCGACGGAAATCAACTTAAAACTAATACTACTCTCGACTACGAAACCAAGAATAATTACAGTATCCGGGTTAAAACCACAGACCAAGGCGGTTTGTCCTATGAAAAACAACTCACCGTCAGTGTCACCAATCTTCGAGAACAAGGAATCTCTGTTGATAAAAACGCGATTACTTTCGGGACTCCCCTCTCACAATATCGTCAAGGTTGGAGTAACAGTAACCTAGTTCGTCCCAAATTTGCTGACACATTCCGATACATTGACATCACCAATACAGGAGTTAACGCCGAAGATATTCTCGCCATTTCCAACATAGAAGTTAAAGCCTCCAACGTTACCACTAACGCTAATTTCAGTCAGGGAGATATCTTACTCAATCCGGGACAAACTTGGCGTGTTCAATTAACTTATGCACCCACCGCAGCGCGAGAAAGCTTTAACCTCAATGATGGTTTAGTTATTCACAGTAACGCTATCAATAACACAGCCTATAATGTCGCCTTAACTGGTAAATCAACCTTTAACAGCGATATTACTTACAATGGTAAAGTAGATCGGGGGGACTTATCGCCATTACAAGCCGCTTTCAACAGTAGTATCGGTAGTCCTAAATACGATCCCACTGCTGATATTAATGGAGACAGTAAAATCAATTTAGGTGACTTCTTAGTCTTAAATTCTGACTACGGACTAAGCTTGATATAACCTAAATTTCTGGCAACAATAGAGTGTAGGGTGCGTTAGGTAAAAAACTAAAATTAACCATCCACCGTAACGCACCACCTCTATCATTAAATTGATGCATTACCCTATCGCACTTCACACCCTACGAGTGCTAGGAGTTATCTACAACCTGATTTAGTCTTATCCATTCACAAATTGACAGAAAATTATGCCTAATTTAGCAGTTGAATTTAATCTGATAGAAGACATCGCAGGAACCCCCGGTGGATTACTTAATCAGAATAATCCCTTAAATATAGGTGATCGCTTTTTTGTTCAAGTCTTAATGAGGGATATTCATAGTAATCCTATCGGATTAACTGGTAGTGCTATCAATCTCAATTTTGAAGCCAACAAAATCCAAAATATTGACATTCCTTTTAATCCAGTTGATGATAATAGTCCCTTAGTTACTTCTAACTTTACTCTCTTTCGGGGAGGAAACTTAAATAACATTAATGGGACAATTACCGAATTAGGGGGAGCATCTTTGCCTTCTGCCAGTTTAGGTTCACTCTTGGGACTGAATCAACCAGAACAATTTAGCTTAATGCACTTTCAAGTTATCGGAAAAGGCAGCTCTAATTTAATCCTAAATGTAGATTTGAGTCAAACACATTTTGCTGATGGAACCTTAGCCGATAATGATCCAACTAATCCAAGTCAATTAATTCAAATTGTTCCTATTGTCCCCGCAAATGACCCTGTAACTATACCTGAACCCAGTCTAAATATAGGTTTATTTATCCTACTAGGCGTTATACCTGTTCTCAAGAAACAGTATGCCAAAAGATTGTAGGCTGCGTGTTTGCGGCTATCAATTCGGTCAAAAAAACCAAATTAACAAGCCGCCGTAACGCACCACCTCTATCATTAAATTGGTGTGTTACGCTATTGTGCTTCATACCCTAGAAGTAAGCGGACAACTCAAATGAACCCAACAACCGCCAATTATGATGAACCCTGGAAAGAAGCATTAACCGAGTATTTTTCACCTAGAAAACGGGTTTCTTGAAGAAACCCGTTTTCTGTTGAAGAAACCCGTTTTCTGGACTTTAAGACAAAAAAACGTTTTGCTGACAAACTTTATAAAGTTTGGTTACTGAGTGGTGAAGAAGTCTGGATTTTGATTCATATTGAAATTCAAAGCCAATAGGAAGAAAATTTCCCTCAGAGGATGTATATTTATAACTAGCTAGACAGAATTAATTACACATATCTAACTACCTCTTGCCTTTTGCATGAGTGCCTATCCTAACCAAGAAGTTAATTTTCTCCCACTACTTAACTATCGTGCTTTTGATTTGTATCAGAAACCGGTTATCAGTCTCGCTATTTTAGGAGATGAACGAGTAAATTGGCGACCAGATTCCTATAATTATCTGATATTTTGACCAGCGAACGACTCAAAGAATAGTAGAAGGAATCAACCCAAAAACTAAGCTGATTAAAAGAAAAGCTTATGGGTTAAATAACTTTGATAAATTTAGGCGAAGAGTCCTCGTAAATTGGCATTTTGCTACTAATTGATCATACTCAGTCTAGGCGAGCTATTAATTCTTTTTTCATTACTTTTTAGGTTCTGGAGTTTGCTGTTTAGAAGCTGCCGCGATCGCTTGATTTAAACGAGTTAATTCCTCCTTAAACTTCGGTTCTTGGGGATAGTTTTTGACTAATTTTTCTAGGATATTTTTGGCTCCAGAAACGTCTTGAGTTTGTAATCTTGTTCCATAAAGAACTAGCATAACTTCCAGATTGTCGGGATATTTTTGATATAACTTTTCTAAAGGTTCTCTGGCTCCGATAAAATCTTTTAACTGTAGGCGAGCTTGGGCCAGTCCTTGCAAAGCAGTGGGGTTATCTGGTTCACGTTCAAGAATTTTCTCGTAACCTTTGACCATTTCTTCTAATTTTTCGCGGGGAATAGTTGCCTCTTGCCCAGATTGATTGCCTTGGGGGGAATTAGAATTATTATTTTTCAATAAACCTAAAGTTGGCACCATCATTAAAGCCAGAAATACTAAACCAGAGGAAACAATTAAGACTCGTTTGAGGGCATCGTTATTTTTTTTGGGCATACTTTTTAAAGATTATAGATAAGATTAATCAGTAGTAACTTGATGAAATTCCTGACCCCAAAGATGATAAGCCCAAATTCCCAAGCCAAAACTACCTAAGCAGAGGATGGTGAGCATCAGGAAAACTTGCCACCTATTGTAACCTGCTTCCTGAAGTTCTAGACGACCGAGGATAGTGGCGGCTAAGAGGATTAAAACTCGACTAAATACCGCCCACTTGTGGAAGATAAAGACTACCGCCAAGGACCAGCCGAGAATTGATAATACAGCGCTAATATCGTTTTTAAACCAACTGCGGAAAAATACCGGCATTAAGTGACTAAACAGAGTTAATCCTAGGGCAATTGAGAGGATAACCCCTACCCCTAGGATATAGATCATGATTTCTAGCCATTCGCTAGTGAGAGTCCAATTCATCTCATCACCGCGGGCAAGCAACCAATCACTCCATGATAAACGCTCATGGGCGATCGACCAGCCAAACACCCCATAGACCGATGGAATCAGAAAGGTAAGTAGTATAATGCGCCAAAACATAATCAGTTATCAGTTATCAGTTATCAGATGTAAGTTTTAAGTTATAGCGTTTCCTGTTGGCAAGCGGTACATTATCGATGTTGAAAAGCTTAATCAGCAAAGGTTTAACTGTGCCACACAGGTGTGAGAAACGCTATAATTAGTTAGTTAGTTATTTATCTTCATCTTTATCCCTGATTACTGTTTACTGATTACTGATCACTGATTACTGGACGGCTACGCCGTGCCTTTGGCAACACTGAAAAAAGTCAAGCCTGAACCCTGAAAGAGACGAAAATTGCCCCTTTTCAGACTTCAGGCCCTTGGGATTGTCCCGATCGCTTAGGACATATACTGGATGATAAAGTCGAAGTAGGGGGCTGCTTCCACGGCATCCTCTTGAGTCAAAAGACCTAAAGCGGCCTCTTTGAGACAACGAATCGCCTCCACCATGCCGGGGACGGGAACATTAAGAGAGTTATACATCTCTTTGACCCCGATCAGGCCGGTTTGTTCGATCGGTCCCTTATCTCCGGCTAATACCCCATAGGTAACTAGACGCAGATACCAACCATAATCGCGCAAGCATTGATTATATTGACGCTGACCGTAGGCATTGCCCCCCGGCGCTCTATAATCGGGACGTTTCTTGAACAGTTGTTTTTGAGCCTGATCGACGATTTTTTTCTCATTGTCAGCGAGAGTTTCGGCAATGCGAATTCTCTGCTCACCGGTTTTTAAAAATTGCCCGATACCCTGTAGTTCACCACTACTAGGATAACGAAGTTCGTCGTCGGCTTTGAGGATGACTTGGCTAACTACGCTCATAATATCAAGGTAAATTCTGATAACATTCTGTAGTTTATCTCAGGTCGGGGTCTGGAAGTCGAGTCATCCCTGCTGGTTAGGCAATTCCTAAAAATTGTAATATTTCGTTATGAGTTTCCCCGACAGCCCGGTTACTCTCTAGAATGAATGTATTAGTGGTCAGGAGCGAGGAGATTGCCCTTGAGATGTCAGCGCACACTGATTAACTTGAACCCGATAACTGGTAATTAATATGGAATTTTTAGCACCCTTCCTATTGATAGCGGGCATTCTGGGATTAAATGGCTTTAAAATCGATCGAGAATACCAGCGTGGTGTTATCTTTCGACTAGGGCGTTATCAAGACACCAAAGGCCCCGGACTGTACTGGATCATTCCCCTAGTTGACCAAAAAATGCAGCTGGATATTCGCACTAAAACCGTCGATATCGCCCCGCAAGAAACTGTCACCGCCGATAATGTCACAATTAAGGTTAATGCGGTTCTCTACTATCGTATTATCGACCCGGGCAAAGCGATTAATAAAGTCGAATCCTACCCCGCGGCCGTTTATCAAGCGGCCATGACCACTTTAAGAAATGTAGTCGGTCAAAATCATCTCGATGATGTCTTGCAAAAACGAGACAAAATTAATCACGCGGTCCAACAAATTGTCGATGAAATTAGCGAACCCTGGGGCATTGATATCGAACGGGTGGAGATAAAAGATGTGGAAATTCCCACTGGTATGCAGCGAGCTATGGCCAAGGAAGCGGAAGCATTGCGAGAAAAACGGGCCCGTTTGATTAAAGCTGCCGCAGAACAGGAAGCCTCCTTAAAATTAGCGGAAGCTTCCCGATTAATCATGGAAAACCCCGCCGCTTTGGAATTACGCCGCCTACAAATGTTAACGGAAATTGGAGCGGAAAATAACACCAGTACCGTGATTATGCTTCCCTCCGATATCTTAAATCTCGCTCAAAAATTAACCGAAAAACTATCACAAAATGGCTCAATTGTCAATAGCCCAAAAGGTTAATTTTCTCTGGTGTGTTAGGTTGGTTTAAGTAAGTGGTTATAATTAAGAAGATAGATTTTGTCTTTGATCCCCCCTGCCCCCCTTAATAAGGGGGGTGCCGATAGGCGGGGGGATCCCCCCTTAATCCCCCCTTAATAAGGGGGGTGCCGATAGGCGGGGGGATCCCCCCTTAATCCCCCCTTAATAAGGGGGGTGTCGATAGGCGGGGGGATCCCCCCTTAATCCCCCCTTGATAAGGGGGGTGTCGATAGGCGGGGGGATCCCCCCTTAATCCCCCCTTGATAAGGGGGGTGTCGATAGGCGGGGGGATCCCCCCTTAATCCCCCCTTAATAAGGGGGGTAGCTGACAATTTTTAACACCTATCTAACACACCTAAAATTGTTAATTAACGCATGGTGACGAATTCCTCGGCAGCACTGGGATGAATGCCGACAGTGGCATCAAAATCGGCTTTTGTCGCCCCCATTTTTACGGCAATGGCTACTCCTTGAATAATTTCGGCGGCGTGATCTCCCACCATGTGCGCCCCGAGAATTTTACCACTTTCCTGATGAACAACTAATTTCATCAAAGTTTTGTCCTCTCGGCCTGGTAAAACATTGTAACCAGGGCGGAATTTAGACCGATAAACTTTAATTCCCGTGTCACCATATTGTTTTTTTGCTTGCAATTCCGTTAATCCCACCGTCGCCGCTTCAGGAGTAGAAAATACTGCCGAAGGAACATTTTCATAACTCATTAACCGGGGTTTATTACCGAAGACTGTATCGGCAAAGGCGCGCCCCTGATTAATGGCCACGGGAGTTAAATTAATTTGATCAGTACAATCGCCCACGGCATAGATATTATCTTCACTGGTTTGGCTATACTCGTTGACGACAATTGCCCCTTTTTTTACCTCGACATTGACATTCTCTAAGCCCAATTTTTCCAGCTTAGGAATTCTTCCAGTAGCGGCTAATCCTAGGGCATCAACAAAGAGCATTTCTGAGGTTTCTTTCCCCTGAATATGTACCTTTAACCCCTCGGCAGTTTTCTCGATCGAAGTGGGGAAAGTTTCGGGCATAATTTTAATTCCCTGACGGATCATTTCCCCTTGAATCTCATCGCGGATATCCTCATCAAACCCTCTTAAAATCTTGTCTTTACGGATTAACTGCACCACTTCCGTCCCCAATCCGTGCATAATACCGGCAAATTCTACCCCAATATATCCCGCCCCTAAAACTATAATTCTTTTTGGTTGTTCCGGCAGTTGAAACATGGCATCAGAAACTACCGTATGTTCGATCCCCGGAATATCAGGTTTAACGGGATGTCCCCCCACGGCAATTAAAATTTTATCGGCAGTAATTTTCTCCTCTCCCACCTCTAGGGTATGGCTATCAAGAAACTTGGCATAATTAGGAAAAAGCGTCACTTGAGAATTATCGAGCATCTTTTGATAAATGCCATTTAAACGGATAGTTTCCTGATTAACGGCGCTAATTAATTTTTGCCAATTTAACTGACTCTCTACTGGACTCCACCCGTAACCTTCCGCATCCTTAAATAGTTGCGGAAAACGACTAGAATAAACCATTAATTTTTTGGGAATACAACCGCGATTAACACAGGTTCCTCCTAAACGATCGTATTCTGCCAATCCCACTTTTGCCCCGTATTCGGCCGCCCGTCTAGCGGTGGCAATACCCCCAGAACCACCACCAATCACGAATAGATCAAAATCATAACTCATAAAAATATCCTCGCGAATAAATAGAAATTTGACGGAATCAAAAAACTTTCAGGGCAAAAAGGGGAACGAATATCTCGGATCAATCCCTAACTGAATCTATCGAGTAACTAGCACAATATAGTCACTAATGCTGCTAAATTAGAGTCAATTTATTTACTAAGTAGCTGGTTATAATTAAATTAAAAATGGATTTTAGGTTCGATCCCCCCTGCCCCCCTTGATAAGGGGGGTGCCGATAGGCGGGGGGATCCCCCTTAATAAGGGGGGCATCTCTTTTCTCTTGGGGACCTGTTCCCTATTTCTCTGGGTAAACCATCCCCTCACCCTCGCAACCCCCATCAGTCAAGACAATTCCCCCCCTTCCCAGTTTATCTGTCCCGCAGACTTAGCCACCGAGATCGATCGCATTTTGGCCCGACCCGATTATCAAGGCGCTTATTGGGGAATTTTCGTAAAATCCCTTAATTCTCAGGAAAATCTCTATAGTCTCCACGAAAATAACTTTTTTACTCCCGCTTCTACTGCGAAATTATTAACCACTGCCGCCGCTTTTAGCAAATTTAACCGCGATTATCGTCTGAAAACTCCCATTTTAGCCCAAGGCAACCCCCCCGATGTAGAGACTTTAACCTTAGTCGGGAGGGGAGATGCAACCATAACCACAGAAAAGCTAGAAAAATTAGCAGAAAAGTTAAAAGCAAGGGGAATTAACTCAATTTCTCGCTTAATTGTCGTTGCTAGTCCTTTTGTCGTCTCCGATAGTCAAAAAACCTGGGAATGGGAAGATGTCTTTTTTGACTATGCTGTACCCGCTTCTAGCTTGGTTTTAAACGAAAATTCCGTCACTTTAAAGCTTTTACCGCGACAATTGGGGCAAAGCTTAGATTTACAATGGTCTGATCCCATTGCCGCTAAACAATGGCTAATTGAGAATCAAACCAGCACCGCAGGGCAAGGAAGCCCGAATACTCTGGCAATTAAGGGCAATTTAGCCAATAATCGCCTAATTATCACTGGTTCTCTGGCTATTGATAGTCAAGATGATTTTAATTTAGCTATTCCCCAACCCTCGGAATATTTCCTGGCTCGCTGGCGTAATATCCTTGAAAAAGCGGGAATTACCGTTAAAAACGCAGAAATTAGTTCACAGATTCTCGGCCATGAGATCACCAATTTAGAATCAGAACCTCTAGCATATTTGGTGGAAAAAGTCAATAAAAATAGCGATAATTTACTAGCGGAAACCCTACTACAAATGCTCGGCGGTGTCTCGGGATTACAAGAAACTTTAACAAAACTGGGAATTAACAGCGATAGTTATAAAATCGGCGATGGTTCGGGGCTATCACGACAAAACCTGATTAAACCCAATACTTTAGGGCAAATTTTACAACTAATGGCAGAAAACCCTGATTATCGCCGTTCTTTAGCTATTGGCGGCATTGATGGCACTTTAACCAATAGATTTCGCCAGACTCCCCTAGAAGGACGATTACAGGCAAAAACTGGGACATTAACCGGAGTTGTCGCCCTCGCCGGTTATCTAGAAACCGCCGACAATCAACCCCTAATCTTTAGCATAACCGTCAATAACAGCGATCAACCCGCCACTACTCTCAGAAACGGCATCGATGAGGTGATTTTGCTCCTAGGACAGTTAAAACGCTGTTAATCTTTAGGAGATAGGGAGATAGGGAGATAGGGATTTAGGGAAATTTCAGCTAAATTCCCCACTCCCCAATTCATAATTCATAATTCATAATTCATAATTCCCACTTCCCCAACCCGCAACTAATTCGATCGACCGACCAATTTAATCACAGAAGCTTGTATACTTTTGTAAAAATTGCTTCTAGCTGACCTGTAGATTAATCGAGGGAGTTATTGATATATGTATATAGTTCAGGTTGCCTCTGAGTGCGCCCCGGTGATTAAAGCTGGGGGATTGGGGGATGTGGTATATGGATTGAGTCGAGAATTGGAAATTCGCGGTCATTGCGTGGAGCTAATCCTACCCATGTATGATTGTATGCGCTACGACCAAATTTGGGGCTTACACGAGGCTTATCGCGATCTGTGGGTGCCTTGGTACGATGGGGCAATTCACTGTAACGTTTTTTGTGGTTGGGTACACGGGCGCTTGTGTTTCTTTATTCAACCCAATTCGGGGGATAATTTCTTTAATCGCGGCACTTACTACGGCTGTAAAGACGATAATATGCGTTTTGCCTTCTTCTCTAAAGCCGCTTTAGAATTTTTGCTCAGAAGTAATAAACGTCCCGATATAATTCATTGTCACGACTGGCAAACCGGTTTAATTCCGCCCTTACTGTTTGAAATTTATAAATATCATGGTATGGGCAATCAGCGCGTTCTTTACACCATCCATAACTTTAAGCACCAAGGATTTGGAGGTGCAGAAATTCTCTGGGCAACAGGATTAAATAACGATTCTTACTACTTTAGCTATGCCCGACTGCGCGACAACTTCAATCCTTTTGTGATTAATTTTATGAAAGGTGGCATCGTTTTTGCCAACTATTTCAATACCGTCTCACCTCACCATGCTTGGGAAGCACACCACACTGATGTTAGTTACGGTTTAGGTCATACAATTCACCAGCATCAACACAAATTTACTGGTATTCTCAACGGTTTAGATTACAATATCTGGAACCCGGAAGTAGATAAATTTATTGCTGCACCCTACGGTGTTGATAGCTTCTCCGAGAAGGCACGCAATAAGAAGGCACTGCGAGAAAGACTCTGGTTAAGAGATGAACCAGAAAAACCCTTAATTTGTTATGTCGGTCGTTTAGATGACCAAAAAGGCGTACATTTAGTTCACCATGCCATGTATTATGCCTTAGCTCGCGGGGCGCAATTTGTCCTCTTAGGTTCCGCCACCGAATCGTTAATTAATAACTGGTTCTGGCATGAGAAAAATCACCTAAATAATAACCCTGATGTCCATATTGAATTGGGCTTTAATGAGGAATTATCTCACCTGATTTATGCGGGGGCCGATATGATTGTGGTTCCCAGTAATTTTGAACCCTGCGGACTGACACAAGTAATCAGCTTAAAATACGGAACCGTTCCCATCGTCCGGGGAGTTGGTGGTTTAGTTAATACGGTTTTTGATCGCGATTATGATACCTATCACCAACCGGAAGAACGCAATGGTTTTGTCTTTTTTGATCCCGATAATAATGCCCTAGAATCAGCCATGTCCCGGGCATTGGAATTGTGGTACACTCAGCCGGAAGAATTCCAAAAATTAGCGATTCAAGGTATGGAATGCGATTACTCTTGGAATGGTCCCGGGGAAGAATACGTTGCCCTCTATGAAATGATTCGCCACAAATAAACTGCATCTTGTCCCTAGCAATTCCCTGGCAATTATCAACAGAAATTCGAGGAATAGATTTGTTGAAATTACTGGGGAATTGCTTTAGTTCTGACCGATTCCTAACCCCACCAACAAACTTTTTTAGTAAACCCTACTTAGTAGAGCAGAAATGTTAACTTTGCTTGGTATTCTTGGGTGAGGGTATGACTAACCCCCAAAATCTGAAATATGGCTAACATGGCTTTTCTTGCCCCATCCTGACGATATTTTCTACTTTCTCCCACCACGCTGATCAGTTTATCTAAAGCGGCGGCATAATCTTCTTTTAAGGCGGAATTAATCCCAGTAAAAAATATCGAATCGAGGGGATTATTTTCTAGTTTTAACTGTTGAAATTCTAGGAGAGTTTTCCAACCTTTGATCGGGGGATTTTCTTCTTTAATAGCACTAATTAATCTGTAGGCATCTGACCATTTTTCTAGACGCATGAGAAATTTGACCGCCATAATAATTAATCGCGGTTCGTTGGGATATTTAGGGAAAAGACGATCAAATAATTGTTTAGCTGCGGGCAAATTATCGAGGGCAATCGCTTCTTGTATTTCTGCTAATCCTGCTTCTAATTCCGATTGTAAATCGAGACGGGAAAATAAGTCTCTAATTTGTTCTTCTGGCAAAGCACCGACAAAACAGGGTAACACTTCTCCCTTGCTGACAATTCGCACATCTGGAACTCCTTCTACATCGTATTGTTCGGCTAATTCGGGACTTTTATCTATATCTATTTTTGCCAGGATAAAATTATATTCACTTGCCAGTTTTTCCAGCATCGGTTTTACCAATTTACAGGGTCCACACCACAGGGCATAAAAGTCTAAAATCACTGTATTTAGATAGGACTTCTCGATCACTTCACTGTCAAAATTTGTCCCATCTACATCGATAGAATATCCCATCTATTTCTCCTCTAATAAATTATTTTTCAGCTAGTTTTGTCTCACTTATCTCTTTTACCCAAAGGGCTAATCCTCCCCCTCGTCCCCGGGCTGCTATCATTGTTTCTGTGATCAGAAAATAGGCAAAAAATGCCTGTTTTTTGATACTTTCCTGATAAAAATTCGCTTCACTTACCTGGCCATTTCTAATAAAACCAGAATAGAGAGAGCGATTAAATAGGGTTAGGTTGAGCCTGGTGAAATCAAAGGCGAGAAGACGGGTTTTAGGAAAAAACTTAACCGGACCGCTTACGGATAGTTTTACTGCCCCTAAAACTATCTGATTGCTGACGCTTCCAGAGATAAATTCTCCCAGTTCTAAACTCTCATTTCTTTGGTAAGAGATGGTAATTTTTAACCAGGATGGTAGATAGCGACCCTTACCCAAAACAATCCCCGCTCTCTTTTTCGCTTTTTGAGTTCCCGTGATAAAGTATAATCGCCAAGTACCGACTAAAGCCTCAAAAGTAAGATTTTCTTTAGTTTTTTTATTGTTTTTTTCTTTGCTTAAGAGAAATTCCAGCAATTGAGAGACAGGGGGGCGATTATTGTCCTCAAGTATTAGGGGTGAGTCGAGATTTATAACCATGATTTGAGACAGTGCCAAGATATTTTAACTGAAGCTACCGAACTCGAAAAAGCGAGCGATAAACTGGTTGACCCTTATTATAAGTGGACTTTTCCCTCTCCGTCGGTACGGGGAAAATATTTTCCGCTAACCAGGGGGTTTGATGTTGCCGAACAAAATGGGGATGTGCTTGAAATCTCTCCGTCATTTCCAGGGCGATCGATTCCACATCCGACTGTAAAAAAACCCAGCCCCCAGCTACCATATACTTAGCCAAAGCTATTACTAATTCTGGCTGCACAACCCGACGCTTACTGTGACGCTGTTTAAACCAAGGATCGGGAAATTGAATCGACACCCAAAATAACTTATCTGCGGGCAAAGATTGCAGTAAAATTTCTGGGGCAACATTCATATTGCCAAAAACAAAAGCGAGATTACTTAATCCTAACCTTTCCCGTTCCTGATTGGCTTCAATTACCAAAGGTTGACGAATTTCAATCCCCAAAAAATTAATTTCTGGCTCTACTTGGGCCATTTGTAACAAAAATTTACCCCGCGCACAACCAATGTCAAGATGGAGAGGTTGCGTCATATCCTGATAAACTTGATTCCAATCGGGGGGAGCGATCGGATGGCGATATTTATGACTTAAGGGATTGACGTGCTGACGAACGCGAACTTTAGCCAAAGATATTTTCTCCTCTATTTCTCCTCGATCGATCTAGTTTACCGATATTTAGCCCAATTGAATGCGATGAATTTCCGTTTCGCCATTCTCAGCGATCCTCATATCGCTTTACCCACAACCATTTTAAACCATTCTAATCGCTTTCATCTGGTGGAAGTGAGTATTCCCGCTTTAAAAATTGTTTTAGACCATCTCATCACCCTTAACCTCGATTTTCTGCTGATTGCTGGCGATTTAACCCAAGATGGTGAACCAGAAAATCATCGTTGGTTAGCCGATTGTTTAGCCACTTTACCCTTCCCCGTCTATGTGGTGCCGGGTAATCATGATGTTTTGAGTTTAACCGCAACAGAAAACCAGATCGGTTTAGGAGATTTTCCCTTTTATTATCAACAATTTGGTTACAGCGATCCAGAACAAATATACTACCAAAAAGAAATTTTACCCGGAGTGCAATTAATCGGTCTTAATTCTAATCAATTCGATGATCAAGGTAAACAAATTGGCAGTTTAGATGCAGAACAATTGCATTGGTTAAAACAGATTTTACCAGCGCTAAAAAACGATCTGGTTATGGTGATGATCCATCATAACGTTATCGAGCATTTACCCGGACAAAGCAATCATGAATTAGGTAAACGCTATATGTTGGCTAATGCGGTAGAACTGCTCGATATACTAGAGGAAAACGGCGTAAAATTGTTGATTACTGGCCATCTCCATGTGCAGGATCTGGCTTTTGCCAGAGGTATCTATGAAATTACCACCGGTTCTCTCGTCAGTTATCCCCATCCCTACCGGGTGCTAGAATATTCCGAAAACACGGTTGAATTAGCCATAGAATCCTTTCATCTGCAAAATATACCCGGATGGGAGAATTTACCCGCTATTTCTCGGCAATGGTTAGGCGATCGCTCTTATCCTTTTATGATGCGTTTGTTAACCTGCCATCCCCTCAATCTTCCCATGAGTCTAGCGGAGGAATTAGCCCCGAAATTACGAAATTTTTGGGCAGATGTGGCCAAAGGTGACACAATCTTCGATTTTAGCGATTTTCCGCCCCTAGCACGCCGTTATTTTTACACTTTCAGTGCCATCGATCCCCTCGGTAATCCTCATTTTATCGACAATCAAGCTGTAATTAGGGTTTGCTGAAAAAGCTTTTCCTAGGGGCAGGGTGTGGGGTGTGGGGTGTGGGGTGTGGGGTTTTACCGATTTTCAGGTGGTCAATTACCTAATTTTCAGGGAAAAAGTCCAGGAATTTTCCCCCTAATCACTCCAAAGGTCGGCACTTTTTGAGGGAAAACAAGTCTAAAAGTCTTATACAACAAGGTTTTTAGATTTATTCAGCAAGCCGTAATTAGTTTCAAGCATCAGTTCAGTTATCGGCGATCAAACTTGCTGGTAGAGTTCAGAGAATAGCTGCAACAAATAATTAACTATAGCTTATAGTTATGGTACGCGGCCGCTATCTTGGCAGAAAATGTCAAAAAAAATCAATGGAAGCAATTAAAAAGGAATTGAAAAAAATCGGTTCTCTTGCCCTGTTTTTTTTCTTGGCTTTCGGTTATATTCTTCTGATCATGAAATTATTTCTGGAAGAGTATTCGATTACCACCTACGTTTTGGGTAAAGCGATCTTAGGGGCGATCATTGCCGCAAAAACCGTGGTCATTCTCGACGTGGCCCTGAAGCTAGAATGGTTAGAAAATCGCCCCCGTTACCTTAGCGTTCTGTATCGAACCTTTGTTTATACCCTAGCAGCACTGATTCTCGGCTCGATCGAGGGTTTTCTGGAAGCTTATCGGGGAACGCGGGTAATTTCGCAGGCAATGGCCAAATTTTGGCAAAGGGAAAGTTTCTCTCAAATCCTTGCGGTTACTCTCTGTCTAGCAGTGGTTTTTTGTCTCCACAATCTCTGGCAAGAAATCGATCGCTATTGGGGTAAAGGCACATTGAGAAAATTTTTTCTCGGTCGCTCCTAGAGTAGAGCAGTTATCTTAATGGTGAAGTTTTCCTTTTGGGGAGTCGGGAGATAGGATTTAGAGAGATGGGGATTTAGGGAAATTTCAGCTAAATTCCCCACTACCCCCACACCCCACGAAAAACTTGTTCAGCAAACCCTATTTAAGAAGTATATGCGATCGCCCTATCTTTCCAGGGCAACCGCTGCTAGGATAAAATACGGGTGAAAAATTGCTAATCCAAGGAGTACAGACGTGATTGAACCTTTAGTGCTAGGGATTGTCCTAGGCTTAATTCCCATTACCCTAGCGGGTTTGTTCGTTGCCGCCTACTTACAGTACAAACGGGGCAATCAATTCGGCTTAGACTAAATCTATCACGCCAATCCCCCGAATTGAGACAATCTCCCGTCAAGCTAGGCACTAGACGGGAGATTTTTCAATAGGACAAATTTGCCGCTTAACAGATTGTGGCTGCCGGCGTTGCCATCCCTGCAAAACTCATCTGTCTTATGGGGAGAGCGCTCGCCTGAAACCAAAGGCTAGACGGCTGTTAAACTAGGAAAACGAATGACGGTTTCCGTATATTCGGGAACCCATCCGGCGGTACTGGTGAAGTAACGTACTGCTTTAACTCGTTTACTGGCAGTGAGGTGAAACCAGTGTTCGCTATGGGCGGGAACATTGATATATTCTTGAGGTTGAATAGTTAATTCCCCCTGAGAACCATCGGGAAAGACAAAGCCAAAAACCCCCTCCCCATCAATGATATAACGCACCTCATCGTCAGCGTGGGTGTGACAGCGCTCGAATTTGGCCAGTAAAGTGTCGAGATTGGGAATTTCAGGGTGTAAAACGATTAAATCTCTAGCTTGATAACCCGCTTCTTGCTTTAGTTGCTCAAAATAACCGTCTAAGCTGGTTAAAACTATTTCTTTTTCTTCGTCAGTGAGAGAAGCTTGCTTAAGTAGCTGACAAGTGGCTTCGTTTTCGATCGGCCAATAGTTTAAAGTAACATTTAATTTGGCCAATTCCAGACTAATATCGGCTAACTGGGTATAGGTTGTCCCATTCTCTAAGCGTAGTATCGCCATTGGTTATCATCCTCAAGATTACTTTTTCTATTTTAAAGTTTTCCAGAGGCAAGCCGCTCGATTTTTTGCCCCTCGATCCCTTGCCAGTTCCTAGGATTTTCTGCTCAAAAATGCTATTATGGCCTATATATGGGGAATTAGCTCAGTTGGTAGAGCGCTGCGATCGCACCGCAGAGGTCAGGGATTCGAGTTCCCTATTCTCCATTTGCCAGAGATATTAACCGCTTTTTAAGGTTCAAGAAAGATTATGAACCGGCGTCAACTTCCCAAAAAGGTGTTACTTTTATTTCTGGGGAGAATAGCAGAGGATTACTGACAGAAAAGCTAAAAGACTTAACTTGTGGTGGTAATTTT